>CALKYI010000382.1 GCA_938003665.1 uncultured Flavobacteriales bacterium | reverse complement strand
GAGAGGATGACCGTGCGCTTTTTGCCGACTTCTTTGATGAGGTTGCGGATATCAACCAACTGAATGGGGTCCAGGCCAGAGGTCGGCTCGTCCAAAATCAAGACCTGCGGATCGTGAATCAGCGCTTGAGCCAATCCCACACGTTGGCGGTAGCCTTTCGAAAGCTGGCCAATCAGCTTGTGTGCTTCAGGGGTCAATCCAACCCGTTCGATGACTTCTTCCACCTTGGCCTTTCGGTCGGGAAGCTGGTAAAGATGCGCCACGTAATCAAGGTATTCGCGCACGTACATCTCGAGGTGAATGGGGTTGTGTTCCGGCAGGTAGCCGATGTACTTTTTGGTGTCAATCGGATGCTCTTCCACATCCTTCCCGCACACTTCTACCTTCCCTTCGCTTGGCGGCAGGTACCCCGCGATCAAACGCATCAAGGTGGATTTTCCCGCTCCATTGGGACCGAGCAAACCAAGCACTTGCGGGCTCGGCACGTCCAAACTGACCCCGTTCAGGGCAGCCTGTTCACCGAACATACGCTTCACGTTTTTGACCGAGATCGACATCGGCGACGAAGGTACGATGATTCCAGAGGGAACAAAAAAGCCACCCCGGTCGGAGTGGCTTTTTCATTTCATTCAAGCGAGGCTTACATCATGCCGCCCATGCCTCCGCCCATACCGGCAGGTGGCGCAACAGGTGCTTCCTCTTCTTCATCGGCGATGACACACTCGGTGATCAAGACCATGCCCGAGATGGACACGGCATTTTCGAGTGCGACGCGGGTGACTTTTGTCGGGTCGATAACGCCCGCCTCGAACAAGTTTTCAAACACTTCGGTGCGTGCATTGTAGCCGAAGTCGCCTTCACCTTCGCGGACAGCATTCGCAACCACTGCGCCCTCACCGCCAGCGTTGGCCACAATCTGACGAAGTGGCTCCTCAACGGCACGAAGAACGATTTGAACACCCGTGGTTTCGTCCTGGTTCACACCGGTCAAACCACCTACCTGAGCCGCTGCGCGGATGTAGGCAGTGCCTCCTCCGGGAACGATGCCTTCTTCGACAGCTGCACGGGTCGCGTGCAGTGCGTCATCCACCCGGTCTTTCTTTTCTTTCATCTCCACCTCCGTGGCTGCACCTACGTACAGCACGGCAACACCGCCCGCGAGTTTGGCGAGGCGCTCCTGCAACTTCTCCTTGTCGTAGTCGGACGTCGTGGTTTCGATTTGTGCCTTGATCTGGCCAATGCGCGCGTCGATTTGCTCCTTTGCTCCACTTCCGTTGACGATGGTGGTGTTGTCCTTGTCGATGGTCACTTTCTCAGCAGTCCCCAAATCAGCAAGGGTGACGTTTTCGAGCTTCAACCCGGTCTCTTCCGAGATGACCTGACCACCAGTGAGGATGGCGATGTCCTGCAACATGGCTTTGCGGCGATCGCCGAAACCAGGTGCCTTCACCGCAGCCACCTTGAGCGAGCCGCGGATCTTGTTGACCACGAGGGTCGCCAAGGCTTCCCCGTCGATGTCTTCGGCGATGATCAGCAGCGGACGTCCACTTTGAGCGGTTTGCTCCAAGCTTGGGAGCAAGTCCTTCATGGTGGAGATTTTCTTGTCGTAGATCAGGATGTAGGGGCTTTCGAGCTCCGCCTCCATCTTCTCGCTGTTGGTCACGAAGTAGGGCGACAAGTAACCGCGGTCGAACTGCATGCCCTCGACGGTCTTCACTTCAGTCTCGGTGCCCTTGGCCTCTTCGACAGTAATCACCCCTTCGTTGCCCACAACGCGCATGGCTTCGGCAATCAACTTGCCCACTGTTTCATCGTTGTTGGCGGAGATGGTTCCCACCTGCTCGATCTTGGAATTGTCATCGCCCACTTCGCGGGAGAGCTTTTTCAATTCTTCGATGATCGCTTTGGAAGCTTTGTCCATGCCGCGCTTGAGGTCCATTGGGTTCGCCCCGGCCGCCACATTGCGCAAGCCCTCGCCAATCAATGCTTGAGCGAGAACCGTTGCAGTGGTCGTTCCGTCACCAGCAACGTCCGCTGTTTTGGAGGCTACTTCTTTGACCATTTGGGCGCCCATGTTTTCCAGGGCGTCTTTCAATTCGATTTCACGAGCTACCGAGACACCGTCTTTGGTGACCGAGGGTGCGCCGAACTTCTTTTCGATGACGACGTTGCGCCCCTTTGGACCGAGGGTCACCTTGACCGCGTTTGCCAATTGATCCACGCCCGCCTTCAGGCCGTTGCGTGCATCCGTGTTGAATTGGATTTCTTTTGCCATAATTCAGTTGATTTCGATTCGTTAAACGATTGCCAAGATGTCGCTCTCGCGCATCATCATGTAATCCACTCCTTCGACCTGGAGTTCCGTGCCGGCATACTTGCCGTACGACACAACATCACCCACCTTCACGGTTGTTGGTTCCTCGGGCTTGCCGGGACCTACCGCTACGACGGTGCCGCGCTGCGGCTTCTCCTTGGCGGTATCGGGAATGATGATACCACTTGCTGTCTTTTCTTCAGCAGCAGCGGGCTCAACGAGAACCCGATCTGCGAGGGGTTGAATGTTTACTGACATGTGTCTGTAGTTTTGGGTATTTGGTTTTGCAGTGTGAGTAGCGATTTCCATGCCAATGCGTCGACCGCATTCCTTCCCTGACACCCCGTCATGCTTTGGCACAAACCGCAGGCAAAGATGTCAGGTATTGGCACAAAAAAGCGCGCCACCTCGTGGAGGGGACGCGCTGATTTAAGATCGTATCAGGTTTATTCCGCAATCGGTGTATCCACCGCCGTTGTAGGCGCGATGCCGCGGCCTTCGATGCCGGTGTCTTGGCGTGCGTTACCGAAGTAAACACCCGCTACGATGCACAGTACGAACAACGCACCGGTCAAGTACCACGTGGCTTTCACCAAGAAGTCCGTCGTCTTCTGCACTCCGCCCATTTGGCCGGCACCTTGGAAGCCTGTTGCCAAGCCACCACCTTTCGGATTTTGAACCAAAATCACTGCGCCGAGCAAGACGCAGACTATCAAAATCACGACCATCAAAAAGTATCCCATGGTTTCCTTTATTCGTTCAAACCAACCGACCTCATTGGCGTTGGTTGAGTTTTTTCAATTGGGCTGCAAAATAAGTGCTTTTTGCTGGATAAGTCAATGCCAAATGGCGATAAGCTTTCCTTGCTTTGCCGATTTGGCCTTGCTGAGCAAAAATTCGGGCCATGGTCTCCGTGACCAAGGTGGGGTCTTCCATGACGCTGGCCTTCGCCCATTCCTCCACCGGAGCTTCGACCTCGCGCAACTTCCCGATCCGAGGCTGCTGTTCGATGAACCGATCGATCAAGGCATTGGCATCCAAGCCCTCTGTCTCCGCTGATGAGCTCGAGGCCGGCAATCCCTGGCCCGCTTCACCGAATCCCACCGCGGCAGCACGCAGGGCCAACCACGCCGCGAAAGGCGACGAGGCAGCCGCACGGATGCGTTCCAGGTCCTGCGTTTCTTGGACGGTCGGCTCCGCAGCCGTTGGCTCAACCTCACGCTCAATGGTCCGACCAATCGCCGCAATGAGCGCCTCGCGTTCCATGGGCGCTTCCGGGTCCAAATGAGGTGCTGGGTCGGCCTCCTCGGCTGCGTCTTCTGCGGCCGCTGCCTCCTGTTCATCGGGGATTTCTTCCACCCATTGCTCTACTGCCTTGGCCTCGGCTTTCAACCGCTCCTTGATGAGCAAATCGTACAGCGGCTGCCGGTACGTTCCATGCGTTGCGGCTTTCAATAAATCCGCCTCTTGCTCCATGTGTCCCCCTACAGCGCTCGCCCGGGCCAAAAGCATGGCAATGGCACCCGCATATGGGTACTTTTCGCTCCACGCCTTCAGCCCCTCCCGATCGGATGCTTCCACCCGTTCCGGGAATTGAATGAGCTCTTGAAGGCGTTGAATTTGCATGGCAACAGGGCGTTCAATTCAAGTATATCACCAATTTCCCAAAGAAGCATTGAAGATGTCCTGAGAAAGCTGCGCACCGATGTCTTCCACGAGCGCGTCTTCCACTTGCAACAGATCCAAATCGCTGCTGTAGTCAGCGAAGCGCGAGAAATTGCGGTCAAAGCCCAACTCCGGGTCTTTGGTGTTTTCGTAGTGGATGGAAAGTCCGATGGTCAGTCGGTTCGATGCCGCCGTTTCGTCGCCTTGCACGTTGACCGGAGTCACTTCCCAAGTGATGATTTCTCCTGTGAACTGGAGTTCTCCGGCTTCATCGACCAAGCGCAGCGTAGACTGCCGCTGGATGCGGTCCCGTACAGCCTCCGTCAATGCCAACGCGCTTGACGCGGTCGCTAAGGGCGTCAGCATTTCAAAGGCCGCCACGGAGTACGTTGATGCGCCAGAAGTTTGAGCTCCGTAGGGTGAATAGACTCCGCAGCTTCCCGAGCACAGGGCCAAGGCAACCAACGCGGCCCATCTGAAGTGGGGGACGGCACTCATTTCAATCCGTATTCTTTGATTTTGCGGTACAGTGTCCGCTCGGAGATGCCCAGTTCAAGCGCGGCATACTTGCGGCGGTTACGGTGCTTGGCGAGCGCTCTTCGGATCAACTCACGTTCCGAGTCCTGCAACGAAAGCACCTCCTCCACTTCCTGCGCCTCCTCCACATAATCGTGGGACGTGGCTGCAGCGGGTTGCAGGGACGATCTTCCTTGCCAGCGCGCAGGCGACCACTCGGTTTCAAACGCATCTTCGGCGTCAGGCTGAGCCTCCTCCCGACCAACCGGCAGGCCCTTCAGCGACGGCGGCGGCTGGTTGAACACCCGCTGGGCAAGCTCAGGACTTACATGCGACTCATCGCTTTGCATGAGGTCATAAACGAGCTTTTTGAGGTCTTGCATTTCCTGGCGCATGTCAAACAGCACCTTGTACAGGATTTCGCGCTCATTCAGGTTGGAAGCCGCATCGGGCGCTTCCCGCATGGGCAATCGGCTCCGGTGGGATTCAGGCAAATAGCTCAGCAACGTATCCGCATCAATTCGGCGTTCGATCTCCAAGATCGACATCTGTTCCGTGGTGTTTTTCAGCTGGCGAATGTTGCCAGGCCACGGGTAATTCTCCAGCACCTCAACCGCATCCTCAGCCAACGAGAGCGGTGGCATTTGGTATTGTTCGGAAAAGTCCGTGGTGAATTTGCGGAAGAGCAAGTGGATGTCTCCGGCGCGCGCACGCAGTGGCGGCACGTCAATCGGCACCTGACTCAGACGGTAATACAGGTCCTCACGGAACTGACCCCGCTGGATGGCGTCGGCAAAATCCACGTTGGTCGCTGCGACTACGCGGACGTCCGTTTTCTGAACCTTGGACGAACCGACGCGGATGAATTCGCCTGTTTCGAGAACGCGCAACAATCGCACCTGCGTCGTCAAGGGCAGTTCGGCGACCTCATCGAGAAAAATGGTTCCGCCGTTGGCTTCTTCGAAATAGCCTTTGCGGGATTCAGTCGCTCCCGTAAACGCACCCTTTTCATGGCCGAACAATTCGCTGTCGATCGTGCCCTCCGGAATGGCACCGCAGTTGACGGCGATGAACGGTCCGTGCTTGCGACGTGAAAAATGATGAACCACGCGCGGCATAACTTCTTTTCCTACCCCGCTTTCTCCGAGCACGAGCACGGACAGATCCGTGGGCGCCACTTGTGACGCCACCGTTACTGCACGGTCCAACGCCGGGCTCGTCCCGATGATGCCAAATCGCCGTTTGATTGAGAGTGCATCCATGGTGAGGAGGTTATGCGACCGCGGGTTCATCGGTGATGGTGCCCAGCAGCGTGACCGCGGTGCAGTCGTGGACATGAACGTTCACGTACGTGCCGGGCTGCGCATCCCCTTTCGGGAAAACCACGACACTGTTGTACGTCGTGCGGCCGAAGTAATCCGAATCGCTCTTCTTTGAAGTTCCTTCGATGAGTACCCGGTACGTCTGGCCGACCAGCGCCTTGGTGCGTTCGGCACCGTGCACCTTTTGGAGCGCAATGATCTCTTGCAATCGACGGCTCTTCACCTCATCCGGAACGTCGTTTTCGAACTTGCGTTGGGCCAATGTGCGCGGACGCTCGCTGTACTGAAACATGTAGGCCATTTCGTATTGCACAGATTCCATCAGGCTCAGCGTGTCCTGGTGCTCCTCTTCCGTCTCTCCGCAGAATCCTGCAATGATATCGGTTGAAATTGCGCAATCCGGCATGATGCGGCGAATCGCATCGATGCGCTCCAGGTACCATTCCCGGGTATACCCACGGTTCATTCTTTTTAGGTTGGCGCTGTTTCCAGATTGAACGGGAAGATGGATGTACTTGCAGATGTTTTCGTGGCGCGCCATCGCATGGAGCACATCGTCGGTCATATCCTTGGGGTGGCTCGTTGAAAAACGGATGCGCAAATCCGGGTGAACGGCCGCCACGCGCTCCATCAATTCAGCGAATCGAACAACGGGCTGGCTTTCATCCTTGACGTTGCCCTTGTTGTCGATGTTCCACTTGTAGCTGTCCACGTTTTGGCCCAGCAACGTCACCTCGCGGTAGCCTCCCTCAAACAATTCCTGGGCTTCGCGCACAATGCTCTCGGGATCCCGGCTTCGCTCGCGGCCTCGAGTGAACGGAACCACGCAGAAACTGCACATGTTGTCACAGCCCCGCATGATGCTGATAAAAGCCGTGACACCGTTTGAATCCAACCGCACCGGGCTGATTTCCGCGTACGTCTCTTCTCGGCTCAACAGCACGTTTACTGCCTTTTGTCCGCCGTGCACTTGATCCACCAGGTTGGGGATGTCGCGGTAAGCGTCCGGGCCGACCACCAAATCGACCAATTTTTCTTGCTCCAATAACGACTCCTTCAACCGCTCAGCCATGCAACCCAACACGCCAACCACCAGCTCGGGCCGGTGCTTCTTGGCTTTTTTGAATTGGCGCAAGCGGCTGCGAACACGTTGCTCTGCGTTCTCGCGAATGGCGCAGGTGTTCAACAAGATCAAATCGGCTTCCTCCTCATCGCGCGTGGTGGCAAAACCCGCTTCATTGAGGATGCTCGCCACGATTTCCGAATCACTGAAGTTCATTTGACATCCGTAGCTCTACAAATAGAGCTTGCGCCCATTCGACGGGGTGCTTGAAATCACAGTGGGAGAACCCTGCAGCGATTCGTGCATGAGTTCGTGGTTGTGGTCCTGTGGATGCGAGGATTCGTTGGCCATGGTTGCAATCAAGTAGACTGCAAATGTACGGATTCCATGCAAAAAACTGACAGTTTGTCAGTCCTTAACAAAACCCGCGCTATGCGCCGAAGAGCCCCTTGGCAATGAGGTAGGGAATCAGGATGTACAAGATGGAGTCGCGGATCAAGTAGTACAGGAAGACTGCCACCACCACTTTCCATCCGTATTTCTTGACCAAGCCTTTGAAGCCCTGCTCTTTGAAAACCTGTCGGTATTCTTTGCCCTTCTCCTTCGAAAAAATCGATTTCAACCCCATGGATGACGCTTGGCGCTATTGATTCGTGACCGCGTTTTGCGGTTGCAAATTTGCGTCAGAATTCAACAAATCGAACACCCGGAAGTTTCCCAGTTGTGTCATTTGTTGGGTCAACCAAAGGCTCCCTTCATGCGCTTCGTACCATTTCGGGTCATTGCACACCAAAAAAGCCGCTCCGCGACCGACGTAATGTGCGATTCGATCTTCACCCTGATAGGCGTCGTCGTACAAGTTGGTAAACCCCTTTTGATCCATCAAACTCAACGAGATGTTGGGGCTGGGGTCGGTCACTGATAGGACCCGATCCTCGCGTTCAATGCCCATCGATCGCAAGACGCCGGTCCATTCGCTGACCTGGCCGAAACGCCGATCTTGGTCCCAGTGAAACCAGGCCCAGATGTCGCGCTCCCGTGCCGGCACCACATGTTCGTACAACCATCCCCCAATCGGGCGGTGTTTCATCCGTGTGCGCAACCCTGCGTCAACCAGCTGGAGCGTCAGGACAGCCATAAAGACCATCCATGCCGTGCGTTTCACTCTGCTTCCTTCACTCCGCCAACAATTGATGGCCCACACACCGGCGACGGGAACCCCTACCTGCATTTCAATCAAGTAGTAATCATGGACGTTCAGGTTTTCGAACCACAAGGCGATGTAAGCGAGCGAAGCCACCGCTAGCAGTCCTGCCGCAGCATGGGTCCAACGGGTATTTCGAGTGGGCCTGCTCACCGTTCGCACAACCGAAGCAAAAAGCCCAATTCCGCAAAGCGTCAATGCATACGGATGGTACCAGTGCGGCAATACATCTTCGCGAAAAGCCCGCCACGTGGCATCAAACGAATCCGCTTCCCAAATCGGCCGGATGGTCGTTAAGAAGTACACGCTCTCATTTTGGCTGTTGAGCCATTTGGTCCAAATCACCCACGTCACCCCAACGGCCACCGGTATACCAAGCGACACCGCCCATCGCCACCACCGCTGGGTTCCAAACGCAGCCAGCGCCGGTGGAATCAGACCAAGCGCCAGCGTGGGACGAAACAACAGCGCCAAGGAAAAGGCCAACATCATCCAACCTTGCGCCCATCCGTTCGTGCAGTCCGAGTGCCACCATTTATACGCCTGCCACCACCAGACATACACCAATCCCAATCCCGCGGCATTGACCAGGTAATTGGGGCCGTAAAATGCCATGAGCCCGGAAGCCATTGAAAACCACGTCAATGCCAGCGCGCTGCGCAGCGATACCAATTGGCTGAGTGTCCGGAACAAACACCAGCTACCGAGGAGCAGAAGCGCCAAATGGGTCCACCGAAGGGTCCACGGCTGAATGCCAATGGCTTTCCAGAGTTTGCCATTGATGAAATACGTCAGGGGAAATTCGCCAACGGCGTCGCCTCCGCCTGCACCGTGCTGAAAATGAATCGCCGGTTGGAACAATCCGCGCGGTTCCATCGCGTAGTTCAAGGCCATCGAATACGCATCGCATTGGCGCCACTGGTGCATCCCGTAAGGCATTTTGTTGCCGACGTGCCCCAAATCGTACACCGCGAAAACCAAAAATAACACCCCGATCCAAAACACCATTTTGGCTTTGAAATCCATACGGAAAATGGAAGAAGGGGCGGCGTTTTCACTCATGTTCTGGGCGTGAAATTACACCCTCCGCTCAGAACGCAATTTGCTCGAATTGAAATTCCGTCCCTTTCTTTGCGTTCGATTTCAAGCGAGCACATGTCGAAAAATTTAGTCATCGTCGAGTCCCCTGCAAAGGCCAAAACCATCGAAGGTTACCTGGGCAAAGACTTCGTAGTCAAGAGCAGTTACGGGCACATTCGGGACCTTCCCAAGGGCAGTGAGAGTGTGGATGTGGAGAAGGGATTTGAACCCAAATACGTGGTGGCTGACGACAAAAAACAGCTCGTCAAAGAATTAAAGCAGGCGGCATCCAAGGCTGAAGTGGTATGGCTCGCGACGGATGAGGACCGCGAAGGAGAAGCCATTTCGTGGCACTTATATGAAACGTTGAAACTCAAGCCGGAATCCACGAAGCGCATTGTCTTCTCGGAAATCACCAAAACGGCCATCCTCAAGTCGATTGAAAACCCCCGAACGGTTGACGTCAACTTGGTGAATGCTCAACAGGCTCGAAGAATCCTGGATCGACTGGTAGGCTTTGATTTGAGTCCCGTGCTGTGGAAGAAAGTGAAGCCCGGGCTGAGTGCGGGTCGCGTCCAAAGCGTCGCGGTGCGCATCATCGTGGAGCGCGAGCGCGAAATTGCTGCTTTCCAACCCGTAACCGATTTCCGTGTGGTCGGCGAGTTCACGGTCGACGGGCTGACCATCAAAGCCCCATTGAATCAACGGTTCAAAACCGAAGCCGATGCCAACGCCTTCTTGACCGATTGCATTGGAGCGGAGTACATGGTGAAGTCCCTTGTCACCAAGCCCACCAAGCGCAAGCCGGCGGCACCATTTACAACATCAACCCTGCAGCAAGAAGCTTCGCGTAAGCTCGGTTTCTCCGTTTCACGCACCATGCGCGTGGCACAAGGCCTGTACGAAAGTGGTCTCATCACTTATATGCGTACGGACAGCACCAACTTGAGCGACCTTGCCCTGAAGCAAGCCAAACAAGTCATCACGGACGAATACGGTGAAAAGTATTCCAACCCCAAACAGTACACCGGCAAAAAATCCAAAGGCGCGCAAGAAGCGCACGAGGCCATTCGCCCGTCCGATTTGGGCCGCAAGTCCATGACGGGCGAACGCGATCAAGAACGCCTCTACGACCTGATTTGGAAGCGCACCGTTTCTTCACAGATGGCGGAAGCGGAATTGGAAAACACCACTGCTACCATTGCAGTTTCGACCCGCGAGGAAAATTTCGCTGCGAAAGGTCAGGTCATCACCTTCGATGGCTTCCTCAAGGTTTACCTCGAAGGCAAGGACGATGAAGGCGACGACAAGGAACAAGAAGGCCGATTGCCTGCGATGAAAGAAGGGCAAACGCTGCCCTGCACGAGCATCGTCGCCACCGAGCGGTTTTCGAAGCATGCGCCGCGTTACACGGAAGCGAGCCTCGTCAAACGGTTGGAAGAGCTGGGCATTGGTCGACCTTCTACCTATGCCCCAACCATCTCCACGGTGCAGAAGCGCGGCTACGTAGAGAAAGGCGACCGCGACGGGACACCACGTGATTTCCGCGTCTTGACCTTGAACAACGGCCAAGTCAAAGCGAAAACCGAGACAGAAAACACCGGGGTCGAGCGTGCTAAGCTCTTCCCAACGGACATCGGCATGGTCGTGAACGACTTCTTGCTCCAGCATTTTGACAACATCATGGATTTCAACTTCACCGCTGAAGTGGAGGAGAAATTTGACGTCATCGCGCAAGGCCAAATGGATTGGCGCACCATGCTCAAGGACTTCTACCACGGCTTCAAAAAAGATGTGGACAACACCCAAGAAAACGCGGAACGCGCCTCGGGTGAGCGCATCTTGGGTCAACACCCCGAGAGGGGCAAGACCCTCTTGTTTCGCATCGGTCGGTACGGTCCGCTCGCGCAAGTCGGCGATCCCGACGACGAGAAAAAAGAATTCGCTTCACTGCTGAAGACCCAGAGCCTGGAAACCATCACATTAGAAGAGGCCTTGGACTTGTTCAAGTTGCCACGGCGACTGGGCGAGCACGAAGGCAAGGTGGTGACTGCGGCCATTGGTCGATTCGGTCCCTACGTCCGCTACGACGGAACATTCGTTTCGCTCAAGGCCGCAGACGGGGACGACCCCTACACGGTGACCTTGACGCGGGCGATTGAACTGATTGTTGCCAAGAAAGCGGCGGACGCCAAAGCTTTGATCAAGGTCTTTGAAGAGGATGAAACCGTGCGGATCTTGGAGGGACGTTACGGACCGTACATCAAGGCCGGCAAGAAAAACGTCACCATTCCGAAGACGGAAGACCCCGGTTCGATCACGTGGGAACGCGCCCAAGAATTGATCGAAGAAGCGGCGAAGCGTCCGAAAGGCCGCCGCCGAAAAAGCTGAGCAGAATATCACCGAGTCGGTGTCAGCAACCTTTCCGGTTTTCAGCGCTTCTGCCGCTGTAATCCGCGAAATTGCCTTCCATGTTGGATGGCATTTACGACCTGTTTGAATCGGTAACCACCCCGCATTACAGCAATGCGGAGGGCTCCCAGCGCATCGCCGAACGCATCGACGTTCACCAATTCGACCACCGTCCGGAATTGGAGGGTGCACGCGTAGCCCTATTCGGCGTCATGGATGGGCGAAAGAGCGGTGACAACGAAGGGTGCAGTGAAGGCCCGGCACGCATCCGTGAAGTGCTGTACCGTTTGACGCCACATGCACATTGGCAGACCACCATCGACCTCGGCGACCTGCGACCAGGAGCTACAGAGGCCGACACAGCGGCTGCGGTGCAATCCGTCGTCGCCGAATTGACGCAGCAGGGCATCATCCCCGTCGTGCTTGGGGGCGGCCAGGATCTTACCACTGCCTTGTACCGCGCCCTTCAACCGTTCGGAAAACCGGTTCAACTGGTCACCCTCGATTCCCGACTGGATTTTGGCGCCGACCCCGACCAAGGGACGTCGCGGAACTTCATGAACGACATCATCCTGCATGAGCCGAACTACCTGTTCAATTACACGAACGTCGGCCACCAGGGGTACCTCACCGATCCCGATACGCTGGAGTTGCTTGACAAGATGCAATTCGAAAGCATCCGGCTAGGCGAGATCAACCGAAACCCGGCGTTGATGGAACCGGTGCTTCGCGATGCCGACCTCATCTCCATCGACACATCGGTCATTCAGGGCTCGGATCACATAGCCCATGCCGATGCAGGACCAAACGGAATCGATGCCCGCACCATGTGCCAACTGGCGCGCTACGCTGGCATGAGCGATCAGATGAAGGCCATCGGTATTTTCGAACACAACCCCGACCTCGATAACCGCAACCTGGGCGCTCAGCTCATCGGCCAAGTCGTGTGGCATGTGCTCGACGGCATTTATGCTCAAAAATCCGACTACCCCAAGTGTGGTTTGGATGAGTATGCGCGTTACGTGGTGGACTTGAGTGACGTAGAACAGGCCGTGGTTTTCTACAAATCCAGCAAAAGCGACCGTTGGTGGATGGAAGTGCCATTCCCCGGCCAAAAAACGGGAGCGCACATCGTCGGATGTGCCTATGAGGATTACCTCGAAGCGAGCGCCGGAAAGATGCCGGATCGGTGGTGGAAAACCCTCCAAAAACTCAACTGATTCAAGGCGTCGAGCCGCAGATTTGCAGGCCGAGAATTCACAAGTTTTAGAATTTCTCTATATTAGCGTTCTTGGGGATTCTCCCTCGAGAAAAAACCTGCTGTAAATCAACTAGTTAACATGACTCGACTTCTACTCCTCGCGAGCGCTTGTTCCTTGGCCTTGAGCACCCTGACTGCTCAGCAAGACCCACAGTTTACCCAGTGGTACATGGAGCCTGCGTCGTTCAATCCCGCCGTAGCAGGAAACAGCGATTTGACATGCGTTTCAGGAACCTACCGCAACCAATGGGAAGGACTCGATCGCGACCCCAACACGTCCATGTTGACGGCACACACATTCGTTGATCCATTGAAGGGAGGCGTGTTGCTCTCCGTTTACCAGGACGCCCTCGGCCAAGAGGAGAACATGATGGCGCGCTTGGGTTATGCATATCACTTGGAGCCGCTTTCCAACGGTGCTATTGTCAGCGCTGGTCTCTCAGCGACGATGTTCCAGAAGAAGTTGGGCAACGACTGGATTGCCATTGACGACTACACGCAGGACGCGGCCATTCCGAACAACGAGACGTCTTCGAGCACAATTGACCTTGATTTCGGTGTGTTCATCCGCAAGCCTGGTTCGTTTTACGCAGGGATTTCCGCTACCCATCTGCTCGAGCAAGAATTGGCAGATTTGAGCATTCAGCCCCGCCGGCACATATACGCAATGGGCGGTTACACGCACCCATTGGACGGCGACTACTTGTTGCTCCGTACGAACGTGTTGGCCAAAACAGACCTCGCAGCCACCATAGCTGACGTGAATGTCAACGTATTGTGGAACCAAATGGTATGGGGCGGTGTGAGCTGGCGTCCTGGCGACGCCGTCGCTCCTACAGTTGGTTTTGAATATGCCATGGAGTCGAGCGATCGCACCAGCACGTCGCAACAAGTGTTCCGCCTGGGATACAGCTATGATGCGACGACATCTGAACTAAGTAACTATTCCTCAGGTTCTCATGAGGTATTCCTGAGCTACTGCTTCAAATTCGAAACCATCCCGGTGACGAACCGCTACGCAAACCCTCGTTTCCTCTAACGGAATACGAAACAGCAACAAATTGGAGTTAGTACTCGTATATCCTATTTCTAGGATTAGCCTGCAAGCAACATGAAAAACATCCTTCTCATCCTCATTACGGCTGCTGCGTTGTTCAGCTGCACAGCCGGACCCCAAGGCGAATTGGTTGGAGTTTATCCCCGTGAACAATGGATTCAAGTGAATCCATACGGCATGAACTACATCCACCTCGGCTCCTACACCATGGGCCCGAGTGACCAAGATGTTCCCTTCGCCATGAACACACGATCGAAGACGGTGACCATCCCGGCCTTCTACATCGATGTTCACGAAATCTCAAACAACGAATACCGTCAATTCTGCGAATGGGTCAAGGACTCCTTGTACCGCAACACCCTTGCAGAAGACGACAACGAAGATTACTTCTTCGCTGAAACCGAAGACGGCATTGAATTGGACCGTTTCATCGATAAGGGGTACATCCTCAATTGGGAAACACCCATCAACTGGGAAGATGAAGACATCTTCGACCTGCTTTACGATGAGTACTTCCTGCAAGGGTCTGACCAGTACTACAACCGCCGTCAATACGACACGCGAAAGCTGAATTTCCGCTACTGGTGGTTGAACTTTGACGCTGCGGCGAGCAAAGAAAGCCGAGATTCTGAATTCGGTGAAACGAACAGCCTGAACCAATTGCACTCGGTGCGTGGTCACAGCGATCGTTCGCAATTTGTTGTCGAAGAGACCATCAACATTTATCCCGATACCCTCGTATGGGTGCGTGACTTCACGTATGGTTTCAACGAGCCGTTGGCAGACTACTTCTGGCACCCGGCCTATGACAACTATCCGGTAGTGGGTGTTACTTGGAGCCAAGCAAAAGCATTCAACGCGTGGAGAACCCAGTTGATGAACAACTGGCGCAACAGCAACGGCCAATCGGACGTTCAGCGGTTCCGTTTGCCAACCGAGGCAGAATGGGAATACGCTGCTCGCGGTGGCCTGGAATTGAGTCCATTCCCATGGGGTGGTCCTTACATGCGAAATGCCCAGGGTTGTCCATTGGCCAACTTCAAGCCCATGCGCGGCGATTACGTTGAAGATGGTGGTGCTTACACGGTTGACATTACGAGCTATAGCCCGAACGACTACGGACTGTACAACATGGCCGGAAACGTCGCAGAGTGGACGAGCACGGCTTACGACGAAACGGTTTACGAGTTCTCGCACGAACTCAGCCCAGAGTACTCGTACCACGCAAAGGTCACAGACCCCCCTGCCCTGCACCGCAAAGTAACCCGCGGCGGATCGTGGAAGGACATCGGATACTATTGCCAGACTGGTACGCGTTCATTTGAATACCGCGATACAAGCAAGGCATACATCGGCTTCCGTAGTGTGATGTCGTACATGGGACGCGGAAAGAGCGGCGACCCCGAAGAATGGAACTAATTCGATACCGGTGACTCAGCACCGCTTCGAACTGCGAGAAATAAAATTGAAACCAAAAGCAAGTAAAAAATGAAACCAGGAAGTAAAGGCTGGAAAAACCTGATGGCGAAAATGTACGGTATTGGTGCCGCCATCGTAATTATTGGAGCGATGTTCAAGATCAACCACTATCCCGGCGCGTCCGAGATGCTGGTGGTTGGACTGTCTACAGAGGCGATCATCTTCTTCTTCTCTGCATTTGAACCTCCACACGAAGATCCAGACTGGTCACTGGTTTATCCTGAATTGGCAACCCCAGCGGACGGCCCCAAGCCGCCCACACGTCAACTCGATGATATGCTGGCCAAGGCCAACATCGACGAGGAGCTCATCAACAACTTGGGCGACGGCATGCGCCACCTAGGAGAACAGGCCGCCAAAATGGGCAAGGCTGCAGACGTAGGCGCCGCAGCACAGAACTACTCCGATTCATTGGAAGAAGCAACGAACCAAGTGAAGGCATTGTCCGGCACGTACACCCAAGTGAGCGAATCCCTCAATGGACTGAAAGACGCAAGCGAAATGGGTGAAACAGTCGGCGCTGCCATGCAGCAAATGAGCACCAACCTCGGCTCGTTGAACGAAATGTACGCCGGCCAATTGAAGCAATTGGAGGTCAACAGCCAGCTGTACAGCAGCATGGGTGAGCTCGTTCAGAATTTGAGTGACTCAGTGGAGGACACGAAGGCGTACAAAGAAAACATCGCTGACCTCGCCAAGAACTTGTCTTCATTGAACACGGTTTACGCGAACATGCTCAACGCTATGGGCAAATAAGCCCTGTGATTTTTTTGATTGAACAGATAAATCATGGCAGGAGCTAAAGAAACACCCAGGCAGAAGATGATCGGGATGATGTACCTCGTCCTGACCGCACTTCTCGCACTGAACATTTCGAAGGAGGTCCTCAATGGTTTCGTGAAGGTGGAAAACAGCCTGCGCACCACGCAGGGTACGTTGAATGCAAAAGTCAACGAAACCAGCTCGGAACTCGAGACCAAGTACCTTCAGAACCAAGAGAAGGTCAAGCCCTTCTACGATAAGGCCCAGCAGGTCAATGCCTCTTCATCCGAGTTGATCTCGTACATCACCGAAATGAAGGCGCGCATTATGGCGGCTTCTTCTGG
>CALKYI010000381.1 GCA_938003665.1 uncultured Flavobacteriales bacterium | reverse complement strand
TGCCGATTTACGTCGGGGAAAGCGGTGAAAACGGCAACGCTTGGTTTCGGGATGCCATCCACTTGCTCGAGGACTTGAACATGGGCTGGGCGTGGTGGCCACTCAAGAAAATCGAAAGCATTTCGTGCCACATGTCCATTGTCAAAACGGAGGGTTATCAAGACCTTCTCGATTACTGGAATGGCAATGCGTTGCAGCCTTCGGTGGAAGTGGCAACAGCCTCTTTGATGGAATTGGCCGAAGGGTTGAAGACGGAAAATTGCGTCATCCAAACCAACGTGCCCGATGCCATGTTCCGGCAGGTCGCTACAGACGAGACTAAGCCCTTCCATGGGGAGCCGCATCCGGTGCCGGGCTTGGTGTACGCGACGGACTTTGACTTGGGCCGTCAAGGCTATGCTTACAACGATGAGCAGGTGGCCACGTTCCATGTGACGACCGGAGAGTTCACGGCGTGGAACAACGGTTGGCAGTACCGCAATGACGGTGTGGATATCGAATACTCGACGGACCAGCTGAACTCCAATGGATACAACGTGGGGTGGATCAGCATGGACGAGTGGATGGACTATTCGGTCGACGTGGCGACCTCCGGTCTGTACGACATCGATGTGCGAGTAGCGGCGGACGGCTCCAACGGAATTTTTCATTTGAATGTGGACGGTGTCCAAGTCACGCCGTCCATCAACGTACAGACAACGGGAAGCACCAGCAACTGGTCCACGCTCACGATCGAAGACGTGTTGCTCATGGAAGGCGTGCAGAAGGTGCGTTTCCATGCCGACCAATCCGGTTTCAATGTGGGCAGCTTTGACTTTACGTTCACCGGCATTCCAGCCGATGAGGTGGACATGGCGTATTTGACAGCGCGCACACTGAATCCCAATCAGATTGCCTTGACGCTGAACAAGCCGATTAACCAACCGTTGAATGCAGCGCTTTCAGATTTCCAGATTTTCGACAGCGGTCAGCCGCTGTCCTGTAATGCCCTCGCGATGAGCACAGAGAACGATCAGACGATTGTGTTCGACATGGAGGACATGCTCTTTGCGACCCAGGACCTGACCATCTCCTATTCCGGTTCAGGTGTAGCGGCCACCGATGGCAGTGCCTTGGTCAACTTTACGCAGGAGCCGGTCGACAACACCTTGGACTTCGTTTACCCGATTCCCGGTTGGATTGAGGTGGAGAATTTCGTGGAGGCCGAAGGCGTGGAGATTGAAACCACCTCCGATGCCGGGGGTGGTCTGAATGTGGGGTACCTCGATCCGGGGGATTACATGATTTACGATGTCAATGTCCTGTACAGCGGAGATTACGATGTTTCGTTCCGCACGGCGTCTCAAAGCGCCGGCGGAGTTGAGGTCACGCTGTTGCACCCCAGCGGCATCAATACGTTCGTCTGTGAAGCCGAATTCCCGTCCACAGGAGGGTGGCAGACGTGGCAAACGACCACGGAGACGGTGACGCTGAATGCCGCCGGAGAATACAAACTGCGCGTACTCGTCACGGCCGCGCCATTGAAGACGAAATGGATTGTGTCCCACTCCATCGGTGCCTTCGATGCTGATAGCGCTCACGACTTCCCCTACCAGTCTGTGATTGCCTACCCGAACCCAACAGTGGATGAGGTGAACATCGCCTTCGGGTTGTTTTTCCGCCAGGACCTGACGTTGAGCATTTACGATAACCGTGGGCGTCCAGTATACGGAGAAGTCTTCCGGGACGTATCTACCATTCAAGAGCGCATCGATGTGAGCGATTGGGCCGCGGGCCTTTACAACGTCTTCATCTTGCGCGAAGATGAAACGGTGGATGTGGTCC
>CALKYI010000380.1 GCA_938003665.1 uncultured Flavobacteriales bacterium | reverse complement strand
TCGCAAGTCAGGGCTACCCGGGCAGCTAAGAGAAGGGCCGTGAAATCAAAGGCCTGGATGACGTAGCGGACATTGATGGCATGGTATTCCACGCGGGCACCAAATCAAGCCGACGCAAAATCATCACCAACGGTGGCCGCGTCGTCGCCTTGACGGGACGTGGAAACGACGTCGAAGAAGCGCTCAAGAACAGCTACAAACTCGCCGAGAAAGTGACGTTTGAAGGAGCCTACCACCGCAAAGACATCGGTGCCGACGTCCTGGATTTGGCCTGAAGAAGAAAGTGTAAGCGAAGGGAGTTAGACGATACCGCCTTCCTCCTCGGCCTTCGCCGTGTACTTTTTTTGCAACCGCAACCACAAGAACAAGCCGCCGAAACCGAGTGCGATGACAGCCATGTTGAATGGCGAGCTCATCGGAACGAGAATGGTTTCAAACGTCCATTCGATGAATTTCGCGACCGGAGTGATGATTTCTTGTGTGTTCATGGTTCCTAAATTCGGAACAAAAATAAGCAACCGTTGATTTCTATCCTCCGCTCCAATCAACCAATTGCCTGGGCACTCATTCCACTGACCATTTTGGGTGGTCTAGCGGTGCATTGGTGGGCGGGAACGCTCGATGGAATGAGCACGGCCGTTCACGGACTGGGGCTCACGGCCGTCGCATTTTTCGCCCACCGCATTTACGTCAATCGCCACTTCGTTGACCGAGGCGATTCGGCATTGGCTTGGCTGATTGTGTTATGGACCATCGCTTGGCTGACGCCGACCAACTGGACGGCGGGGCTGCGAATGTGGGGCAGCCTGCTCTTGGCGTGCGCCAGCTTGTCCATGGCCCTGACTGTACACCGGCAGTCGTCCACAAGCGGCATTCAATTCCGTTCGGGCGCGTTGGCCGCGTTGGCCATCGGACTGAACCCGACCAATTGGGGGCTTCTGGTTGGTTTGGCGGTCGTGCAGATCAACTTGCGACCGGGAATTTTCAGGGAATGGGCCATGCTGGTCATCGGGACGGTGTGGGGAGGAGCGGTGATCTTTGGTTTGTACCACGTTGCACCGAGCACTTTCGGAATGGAATCCACCGCCTCGGCTTTGCTGTTTCAAGCGAGCAATGGCCTCCATTGGATGGCCCTGGCCTGGGCCGCCACCGGGGTGGTCGTGCTGTTGCGCCGCCAGTCATCACTTAACCTGCGTTCCCAAAATGCCCGCCTGAGTGTATTGACCATAACGTGGTGCATGGCAGTAGGCGCCGCGATGGCCGTTATCTCCGAAAGCGGCCCCGCCATCTCCGAACTTCCGCTGTCGCCGACACTGGGTCTGGCCATGGGATTCGCATGCATCGGACTGGTTCCCGAACGGGAGCGATCGCGTCGCGTACAGCGGCCTTGGCATGACGCCATCTTTTGGGCGCTTGTTGGTACGGTGTTGGTTCTTTTTGTTCAGCAGATGTTGAACTGATTTCCAAACAATCACGACCTTCGCACCATGAAATTTGGAGTGGTCACTTTTCCCGGTTCCAACTGCGATATGGACATGGTCCACGCCCTGGAACATGACTTGGGTTTTTCCGTTGTTCAATTGTGGCATAAGGACCGCGATTTGCAAGGCGCTGATGTCATCGTTTTGCCCGGTGGATTCAGCTATGGTGACTACTTGCGCAGCGGAGCGATTGCGCGTTTTTCACCCATCATGGAATCCGTCGTGAACCATGCTCAAAAAGGCGGACGCGTATTCGGCGTGTGCAACGGCTTCCAAATTCTGTGCGAGACTGGCCTGCTGCCTGGCGCCTTGCTCCACAACGAAAGCCGCAAATTCATTTGCAAAAACGTGAACCTCAAGCCCGTCTCACGTGCGGCTTCGGTTTCCAGCGCATTGGATCCAGCTACGCCCATCACCATTCCCATTGCCCACGGTGAAGGCAATTACTTCATCGAAGAAGACGGGCTAAAGGCCCTTCAGGACAACGACCAAGTGTTGTTCCAATACTGCGATGAAACGGGCGCTGTGAATGCCTGGTCCAACCCCAACGGAGCAATCGCCAACATCGCCGGCGTAGCCAACCGCGAAATGAATGTTTTCGGGATGATGCCTCACCCCGAACGAGCAGCAAGTGAAGACTTGGGCAACTCCGATGGCAAGGCCATCTTGGCCGGCTTGGCGGCCCTGGTCGAGGCTTAAGCCCACCACCGCAGCATGGATTGTTGGCAAATGTTGGTCCTTCTCAAGGGGAAGGTGAACATGATTGCCGTTAGATTTGTTTGTACCCCACAGGTGAAATAAGACCCTACTTCCATGAATCACTACCCTGCTGGCCCACACCTCTCGCGCATCGAGACGCCCTCGGATTTGCGCGAGCACTTCAAGATTGAGGATTTACCAGCGGTTTGTGATGAACTGCGCGACTTCATTGTCGATGTCGTATCCGAAAAGGGAGGGCACTTCGGAGCCAGCTTGGGCGTGGTTGAGTTGACGGTGGCACTGCACTACGCGTTCAATACACCGGAAGACCAATTGGTTTGGGACGTTGGCCACCAAGCCTACGGCCACAAAATTTTGACCGGCCGCCGTGATCGGTTTCATACGAACCGCCAATACGGTGGCCTGAGTGGATTCCCGAAGCGCAGCGAAAGCGAGTACGACACCTTCGGTGTTGGCCACAGCTCAACCTCCGTCTCGGCGGCCCTTGGCATGGCCGTGGCGAGTAAGCTGAGCGGACAGCACGACAAGAAACACGTCGCCGTCATTGGCGATGGAGCCATGACCGCTGGATTGGCGTTCGAAGGACTGAACCACGGGGGAGCAGAGGATGCAAATTTGCTGGTGGTCTTGAACGACAACTGCATGTCCATCGACCCCAACGTCGGTGCGCTCAAGGAATACCTGACGGACATCACCACATCCAAAGCCTACAACAAGGTCAAGGATGAAGTGTGGCACTTGCTCGGACGCATTTCCAAGTTTGGCCCCAACGCACAAGCCATTGCACAAAAGGTCGAATCGGCCGTGAAGTCCGCCTTGCTCAAGCAATCCAACCTCTTTGAGTCGCTCAACTTCCGGTACTTCGGTCCCGTTGATGGCCACGACGTTGAGCACTTGGCGCAAATCCTCGAGGACATCAAGGACATCCCTGGCCCCAAGCTGTTGCACTGCGTCACCGTCAAAGGAAAAGGCTACGCTCCTGCCGAAGAAGGCAGCGCCACCACGTGGCACGCGCCCGGATTGTTTGACAAGAAGACCGGTGAAATCAAAAAAGCAGCGCCTTCACAGCCCAAGCCCCCGAAGTTCCAGGACGTTTTCGGGCACAGCATCATCGAATTGGCCAAGCAAGACGCCCGCGTGGTGGGCGTGACCCCAGCGATGCCATCGGGCTGCTCGTTGAAGTACATGCTCGCTGAGATGCCCGACCGGGCGTTCGACGTGGGCATTGCTGAGCAGCACGCCGTCACCTTCAGTGCCGGCATGGCCACCCAAGGCAAGGTGCCGTTCTGCAACATCTACTCGAGCTTCATGCAACGCGCCTACGACCAGGTCATCCACGACGTGGCGATTCAAAACTTGCACGTCGTTTTCTGTTTGGACCGAGGCGGCGTGGTCGGCGCCGACGGCCCAACACACCACGGCGCGTACGACCTCGCTTACATGCGTTGCATCCCGAACATGGTCGTAGCAGCACCCATGGACGAAGTGGAATTGCGCAACATGATGTATTCCGCTTCGCAACTGCACGATGGCCCCTATTCCATCCGGTACCCGCGCGGCACGGGATCCATTGTGGATTGGAAGCAACCTTTCGAAGCCCTGCCCGTCGGCAAAGGACGACGACTGCAAAACGGCAACGACATTGCCCTTCTCAGCATTGGCGCCATTGGAACCCAGGCCACGGAAGCCTGTGAGGCCTTGGCCCAGCGCGGCATCTCTGCGGCGCACTACGACATGCGGTTTGCCAAGCCGATTGACGAGATGATGCTGCACGAAGTCTTCGGCAAATTCAAGCACGTCATCACCTTGGAAGACGGGTGCATCATGGGTGGATTCGGAAGTGCAGTGTTGGAGTTCATGGGCGACCAAGGGTACCAGGCCCAAGTACGTCGGTTGGGGCTGCCTGACCGCTACGTCGAGCACGGCACCCAAGCAGAATTGTACGCCGAGAATGGGTACGATGCGGCATCCATCGTAGCTTGCGCCGTGGAAATGGCGGCACAAGCCGGCACATCAGGTGCCATGCAGTCCGCGTGACAATCACCCCATGGAAACACCCCTTCCGGACCCCATTCGGAACCGCGTCGACGAAAGTGGCCTCATCGCCCTCGATTTGGACCAGTTGGCTCCCAAGGCCAACGTCCGAAGCCTCGACCTCAGCGCGTACTTAGAGCAGGGCTTGATCCTCCGTGAAAAGCCCTTTCGCACCGCCATGGCCGAATTGAATGCCGCAGATTGGGAAGGGTGCACGGTGGCGCTGCATTGTGCATCGGATGCCATCCTCCCGGACTGGGCGTGGATGCTGGCTACTTCCAAACTCACCGCCCTCGGGGCACAGGTCTGCATTGGGGACGAAAACCGCACCCGCGAACGCCTCCTCCTCGAGGCCATCGAAGCCTTGGACCTCGAACCCTATCGCGATGGGCGACTGGTCATCAAAGGATGCTCGCAGGGCACCACAGCAGAGAGCCTGGCGCGCGTGATTCAGCGGCTGCAACCGGTCGCGTTGTCGATTTTTTACGGCGAGCCTTGCTCGACCGTTCCTGTGTACAAACGCCCCAAAAATTAAGGGCGATTTCGCACGCCGGGTGGTACCTTGGGGTCACGACTTAGGACCTCTTCACCATGATCACGCCCCCCTCTGAACGCAAGCTGTTTCTCATCGATGCGTATGCCCTGATTTTCAGAGCGTATTATGCCTTCATCAAGAACCCGCGGATCAATTCGAAGGGCCTGAACACCAGCGCCATTTTTGGCTTCACCAATGCGCTGCTCGATGTGATCCGCAATGAATCCCCTTCGCATATCGCTGTTGTATTCGATGCCCCTGGAGGGTCGTTCCGCAACGAAACGTATTCCGAGTACAAAGCCAACCGCGACGAAACGCCGGAAGACATCAAGCGGTCCGTGCCCTGGATTCTCGAGGTATTGGAAGGCCTGAATGTCCCGGCCATCAGCAAGGTGGGATACGAAGCGGACGATGTCATCGGATTCCTGGCGAAAAAAGCCGCAGCAGAGGGCTTTGACGTGTACATGATGACGCCGGACAAGGACTTCGGTCAACTCGTCACCGACAAGATTCGGATGTTCCGCCCGGGTCGCGGCGGCAACCCGGCAGAAGTCTGGGGGCCCGATGAGATTCGGGAGAAGTTTGACGTGGACGAACCGCTGCAGGTCATCGACCTCCTGGGCATGATGGGCGACAGCGCCGACAACATCCCGGGCATTCCTGGAGTTGGTGCCAAAACCGCTTCGAAACTCTTGCACCAATACGGCAGTTTGGAAGGGGTCATCGAGCACTCCGGTGAGCTGAAAGGCAAACTCAAAGAGCGCGTCGAAGAGAACACGGAGCTCGCCTTGCTCTCCAAGGAACTGGCCACCATCTGTCTCGACATCCCCATGGAGTACGATTGGTCCTCGATGACGTTGGATGCTCCCCAGGCTGAATCGCTTCGAGGCACCCTGGAAGACCTCGAATTCCGCACCCTCGCTCGGCGAATCCTGGGCGATGCCGCGTCCACCACCGCCCCGGCGGGAACCGCTGCACCGACCCCTGCTACTTCGGACGAGCCGGCTCAATTGGACCTGTTTGGTGGAGGTGAAACCGGCGGCGAAGCCAGCGAGGCAGCGAGTGGTTACCGTACCGCCAAAGACACCTCAACCGATTACCAACTCGTCGCGACAACAGAAGCCTTGGATGCGCTGATTGAGACCCTGCAGGCCAGCGACACCTTTGCGTTTGATACCGAAACCTCCTCCTTGGATGTGATGACCACCCAACTGGTGGGCATCTCGTTTTCGGTGGCCGCTGAGTCGGGATATTGGGTGCCCGCCACGTGTGCAAATTGGTCCGAGCAAGAACTCTTGGATCGGCTGCAGCCCGTCTTCGCTGACGCCGACAAAGAGGCCATCGCCCACCATTTCAAATTCGACTACAAGGTGCTCGCCATTCGAGGCCTCGCTTTCCACAACAAGGTCTTCGACACCATGGTGGCGCATTACTTGATTCAACCCGAAGCCTCCCACAAACTCGATCGCCTCGCCGAAACGGAACTCGGTTACGCCACGATTCCCATAACCGATTTGATTGGAAAGGCTGGCAAAGCCCAGAAGTCCATGGCCGATTTGCCCGTAGAATCCATCACGGAATACGCCTGCGAAGACGCCGATATCACCTTCCAGTTGCGGCAGGTATTCGGGCCCCGATTGGCCGAGGTCGCAGCGGATGAATTGTTCCAAACTGTGGAGATGCCGCTGGTCAAGATTTTGGCCGACATGGAACTCGAAGGAGTCCGCATCGATTCGGATGAATTGAATCGGTACAGCCAAGAACTGGGGGAGCAGATCGAAGGGTTGACACAGGAAATCCACGACCACGCCGGGCAGGAATTCAACATCGACAGCCCGAAGCAATTGGGCCCCATATTATTCGAAACCCTCGAAATCAAGGCCCGGGTCAAGAAAACGAAGACCGGCCAATACCCCACCGGCGAAGAAGTCCTGGAAAAAATCAAAGGGGAGCACCCCATTGTGCCGGCCGTCCTGCGGTACCGCAAACTCAAGAAGCTCAAGTCCACCTATGTCGATCCGCTGCCCAAGTTGGTCAACGGCGCGTCCGGTCGGGTGCACACCACCTACCAACAAACGGTGGCCGCCACGGGGCGACTCAGCTCGAAAGACCCCAACCTGCAGAACATCCCCATCCGCACGGAGGAAGGCCGCGCCATCCGCAAGGCCTTCATCCCCCGCGACGACAACCACGTGCTTCTGGCCGCGGATTACAGCCAAGTTGAGTTGCGCATCGCGGCCGCATTGAGCAAAGACCCTGGTTTAATGGACGCCTTTGTGCAGGGTCATGACGTGCACACGGCTACCGCCGCCAAGGTGTTTCAAGTCGACCCCGAGGCAGTTGACCGCGGCATGCGCAGCAAGGCAAAGGCCGTCAATTTTGGCATTCTATATGGACAAGGCGCCTTTGGTTTGGCCCAAAACCTCGGCATCCCCCGCCGCGAAGCCAAGGAGATCATCGATGCGTATTTCGTGGAATTCGCTCAGCTCAAAGCCTTCACCGCCGATTGCGTCGACCGGGTGCGCGAAACCGGATATGCGGAAACCGTTCTTGGCCGGCGGCGGTACCTGCCGGACATCGCTTCCAACAACGCGACGGTCCGTGCTTTCGCTGAACGCAACGCCGTCAATGCGCCCATTCAAGGCTCAGCAGCGGACATCATCAAAGTCGCCATGGTCCGCATGCAAGCAGCGCTGGAGAAAAACCAAGTCAAAGCGCGCATGATCATGCAGGTACACGATGAACTGGTCTTTGATGTGCCAGTGAGTGAGGTCGACCAATTGGAAGGCCTTATTGAGACGGCCATGGCCGACGCTGTCAAACTCGCTGTACCCCTCGTAGTGGACATGTCAACCGGCCAAAACTGGCTGGAAGCCCATTGATTTTCTAAGGAATTGCTCTGCACATCCCGGTGTGTGGAACTTTTTTGGTTGGTTTCCGTATAGGTGTCGGGTGAGAAGCATATTGGACTTCAATATCCAGACTAACAATCATGCGTTTTAATCAACGAATCCAAGCCCTTCCTGTCCTCATCGGACTGGGCGCATTTTTAGCCACCGGCTGCGGTGGTAGCCAAGACGAGCACGCCGGCCACGACCACGGCACCGAGACGGAAGTGGTGGAAGGCATGGATGCCGATGGCATGGCAGTGACTTCCCGTCAGAACACCCTTACGAAGATTTTCCACGCGGCACCCTCGCCCATGGAGACGGCTTCCCTCATCAAGCGCAGCGGCGCAAGCTTCCACGGTGACGCTTTGAACGGTGCCGATCGAGCAAGCGATTACACTACCAGTGATGCCCAAGCCATCAACTTGGGGATCTACGGTGCTGACCTCAGCTACGCCACGATTTTTGAAGAAAACTCAACCAGCCTCGAATACCTCGCCGTGATCAAGTCGCTCAGCGCGGAACTCGGCGTTGACGACGTATTGAGTGGAGAGGTCATGGACGAAGTTGAAGCCAACCGCAACGACCGCGACATGCTCATCGATATCGTTTCCGATACGTTTTATGAGCTCAACGAGCGTTTGAAGTTCAACGGCCAGGAGGACCTCGCAGGTCTGGTCGTAGCATCCGGTTGGGTCGAGGGCATGTACCTCGCGACACGCCACCTTGATGAAGCACCTGAAGAACTCAAAGCCCGCATCGCAGAGCAGAAACTTGTACTTGACGACGTCATGCGCCTGTGCAAGAGCTACGAGCAAACCGAAGCGTTGGCCGCCCTCTTGACGTCCATGGAAGCCATAGAAGCGGCATACGCCGGAGTTGCCACAACCGAAGGCGAAGGCTCAACATCCCGAGAAGAATCTGGTTCATTCGTCATCGGCGGCGGACCGACCTTCAGTGCAGACGACGCCACGATTCAAGCCATTGCTTCCGCTGTGGAAGCCGTTCGTTCGGGCTGCATTCAATAAACGAGAAGTAGAATAGCAATGAAACATACACTCATACTCCTGTTGGCCTTCGGGCTGTTCGCGACAACGGCTGATGCTCAGTGCCGTTCGTTCACGAAGAAGAATTGCCTGTCCTCGTTGGATGGATACATTCAAAACGACAACTACAACAGCGCCATTCTCATCCCTGGAGACGAAGCCGAATTGATGCTGACTTTCTTGGCTGGTCAAGACTACCGCCTGATCGTCTGCAGCCACCCTGTACTCGGTGAAGTGGCCTATGAAATCAATGACGCCCGCGGCAAGCGCCTGTTCGACAGCAGCAAGAGCGAGCCGGACGTCAACTACGTCGACTTCAAAGTGGAAACCACACAGCAATTGCAAATCCACGTGCAAGTGCCGGAAAGCAAAACCGCCATCATGCACGAAGGCTGCGTAACCGTATTGGTCGGCTCGAAGAGCTGACCCCACCTCTCCTTCTGGAAATGAAAACGGCCGCTCGATGCGGCCGTTTTTCATTGGGGGTAGCGTGAATTTACTTCACCATCAGCTGGGTTGCCGAACGGCGACCATCGGCCTCCACCACCAACAAATAATTGCCCTGTGCCAATTGGGCCGTCGGCACTTCAAACCGGTACGTCCCTACAGACAACGCCCCTTCCAGGCCGTTCCACATGTGGCGGCCCGTCAAGTCGAAGAGGTCGACAGAAACGACATCAAACGGCTGGTGCGTGTTGAATTCCAACGTCGCCGTTGACGATGTGGGGTTCGGGTACACCGACAACGCGATGCCCTGCAAGCGCTCTCGCTCTTCGACATCTGCAGCCGTGAGCACCTCAATGTTGATGTCATCGAGGAAGATGTTGTTGCCAAGGCGGCTTTCAAACTCGAACATTAAGCGGAAATTCTCCGTGAAGAATTGCGTGTACGGAATGCTCAAGGTGTAGCTATTCCACTCATCCGGCCCGTTTGGCGTGAACACGTATGGATGCGGCGGAGCAGATGGCAAATCCGTAAATCCGCGGTGCATTCGACGCAAGCTCCACGTCTCACCGCAGTCCGGTGAAGCGTAGACCTTCAGCCGGTCATCCGTATCGTCCTCGTCTTCGTCCGTACCCTTATAGCAGTACGCCCATTTGTACGACACCTGAATTTCTTCAGCATCGGACATGTCCATGCTGCTGGTGATGAGCTGATCGCGGTTGTACTCGATGGCATTGGACCAGTTGTGAATGCGCAAGGAACGGTCGCCCGTGTACGCCGCTGCAGTCACCACCTCCCATCCATTGCCGTCGTTTGAAACGTCCACCATGAACCAATCGTCGCCGAGCGCTTCCGCTTCAAAGCTGTCCTCGAAAGGCGTCTCCATCGCACCCACTTCGAGCACCTGGATGTAAGCAGGTTCTGTGAGGGACACCTCATTGACGCCATTCGAAACGGTCAACGCTACATCGAAAATCCCCGCCTGGTCAAAGACATGCCAAGGGGACTCTTGGTCACTCGTTCCGCCGTCACCAAAGTTCCAAGACCAACCCGTCACCCCGTGGTAGCTCGCATCAAAGAATTGAATCGAATCACCCACGCAGACGGTCTGCCGGGAAGCCGTGAATCGCGCCTCGCACAGAATCGGATCTTGGTCAACACCCGTTTCTTCCAAATTTTCTGGCGTCCAGAGCTGGTTGCGCTGCGCTGTGCTGCTGTTCATGGCTGCACGCATGCGCAAACGTTGGCCCTCTGTGAACATGCGGCCGCAGTACGAATAGTCCATGTAGTTCTGGACGTTGTCCAATGATCCACAGGTCTCCCCGTCTAGGTTGCAGGTGGTCCAACCGCTCGTCAAAGGCGTGTCGTCCACGTTGTCGTCCATGTCGCAGTTCTCAGGGTCACCCGGGCTGTTTGAATTGCCCCACGGGTGGCGCAAGTTCATCCAGTGGCCGGCCTCGTGGGTCAAGGTGCGGGAACGGTAGTTGTTGCTGGTTCCAATATTGCCGGTGTAATCGTGTGCCACAACGATGCCATCGTTTCCTGCGCCCATCGCTCCATTGACGGAACTGGGGTACAGGCTGTATCCGGCGGCGCCGTTCGCGTTCTCAACGACCCAGACATTGAGGTAGCTGTTTCGTGGCCATTGAATCAAGTCCTTCACATCGCCATCGCCGATGTAGGTCAAAGGTGACACGATGCGATTGATGCCGGTGTGGCAATTACCGCTGGGATCAATTTGCGCCAATCGAAATTCAATCTCCGAATCTGCGGCGATGTCCTCAAATTCAGTGATAACATCCGCTGTGTCTGGGTTGAGTTTGCGGAAGTCACGGTTCATCACCTCGATGCCGCTGTAAATCTGCTCATCGCTGATGTTCTCGGGACCGTTGTAGTGGATGACGTGGAACACCACGGGAATGATGATCAATTCATCGCGGTTGATGTCCTCGAAGGCTTGGGTCTCCTCTTCCAGACGCTGATCGGCTTCCTCCGCCGCTTCACGTGCTCCCGGGTGAGCGTTGAAGAACGCCTCTTCCATCATCCACTGTCCGCAGTAGCGAATCTCGGTAGCCGGAGGAGCGTCTTGAGCGGAAATCGCCGAGGCAACAAACAAGAAGGCAAGCGCCGCCGACAAGGGCAGCCAATGGGATCGATTCAGCATGGTTTCAAATCTTGGGTCCGCAAAATACCACATTTTAGAGGGGAATCCGGGAAAGGCTGGGGAAGATGACCCAACTGCATCCCCACAGGCGTAATTTTGAAGCATGAATTCCTCATTTCCCTTGACCCTCGTCGCATGTGCAGCTTTGTTGGTGGCATGCGCAGGCGGCAGCACCGCACCTTCAGCAACCGATGGACGTCCCCAAGTGCAGGAGATTTCCATCCTCAAGCTCGACTCGTTGCAGGCGGCCCTGCCCAATGCCATCCTCATTGATGTGCGCTCGGACGAAGAATGGGCCGCTGGGCACCTCGCCGGGGCCTCTTACATTTCATTCGACTGGGACCATCGATTGGACCCACTGAAGGCGTTGCCGGAAGACCGACCGGTGCTCGTTTACTGCGAGGCGGGAGGACGAAGCGGCGTCATCACGGAGGAGTTGCGCATCTTGGGCCACCCCTACATCGTCGACCTCATTGGGGGCATGGAAGCCTGGTCCGAAAACGACCGCCCGGTTGCGTTCGACGAGCCTGTAGCCCTGCCCTAACGCACAGCTGCCGGCTCCAGGCGAAATCCGATGTCTGAGACACCGGGCAATGGAGTTTCCCGCATGCCGTGACGGATGCCAATCGCGTAGTCGCCTGTCAGCGGAAAACCCGTTTGGCTGCGAAACCCAATGCGGTGATCAACCAGATTGCCGAAGCCCGTTCCCAACCACCTGCCTCGTTCATCGGCCAAATCACAGGCCAGCGTATCCCGCAAGGTGCGTCCATTGGGAAACGTAAAGTCCACGAACAAGTAAATGTTGCTGAACGGATACCGCTGGTCGTGCCGGAGGTCGATGAAAAAATCATACTTGGCCAAGGTGTCCGTCACCTGCCATTCGAAGGTCGCTTTCTCGTCGGCTTCCCATCCGAAATCCGGATCAAGCGGCTGCGTTTCTGCGTAAAACGCATCCGTCCCACATCCCCATGCCATCAAGACCAGGGCGCTCAAGCTCCAACGAAACCACGCTGCGGCCATCACGACTTGTCAGCTTTCGCATTGGCGTTGCGAGGCGGCCGGCGGCGCTTCTTTCGGGGCTTGCCTTGCTTGTTGCCATCGGGCTTCCCTCCTTGCTGTGAACCGTTTCCAGACGCCTTCGCCTTGCCCCCACCGGACTTATTTTTGTTGCCTGAACGGTTCCGGCCAGAGCGTTTTTTCCGGCGGCGGCGCTGCTCATCGAAGCGGGTCAAGCTATCCTGACCGACCACGTTCGAGTACGTCTCGTCCACCTCATCCGGTCCCTCTTCCAACGCAAATTCTGTGAGGCTGTGTGGGTATTCACCGCGCTTGTTCATCTCAAGCAACTCGTTCATATCCTCCAACGTCACCGCAACCGGTCCATTGGTCGCTCCATCCGGCGCAATCAAGTACACCAGGCGCTTGAAAATATCCATTTTGAAGACAAACGCCTTGCCCTCCTTCAACTTGATCTTGGCGTTGGGAGAAGGGAAATCCTTCACCGCCTCCACGTACTGATCCAATTCGAAGTTGAGGCAGCATTTTAGCTTGCCGCACTGCCCAGCTAATTTTTGGGGGTTCAGCGAGAGTTGCTGGTATCGGGCTGCCGACGTGCTGACACTTCGGAAGTCCTTGAGCCAGCTTGAGCAACACAGCTCTCGGCCGCACACCCCGATGCCGCCTACGCGCGCCGCTTCCTGCCGCGCGCCGATTTGACGCATTTCGATGCGAACGCTAAACGCAGCGGCCAACGCACGCACCAATTCTCGGAAATCCACCCGGTCCTCAGCGGTGTAGTAGAATGTCGCCTTTTTGCCGTCGCCTTGAAACTCCACGTCGGTCAGCTTCATGTCGAGCCCGAGGCCTTTGATGATGTCCCGTCCTTCACGAATGGTATCCGCCTCCCGCATGCTCGCCTTTTGCCACGTATCGATGTCTTCTTGCGTGGCTTTGCGTTCGATGCGCTTGATTTCGTGGTCGTCTTTGGTTCCCTTCGCGTTCATCTGGGCGCGGACGAGTTCTCCGGAGAGGCTCACGACACCCACATCCTGTCCGTGGTCTGCGTCGAGTACGACAACATCGCCGACGTGCACGTCCATTTTGGAAGGTTTGCGAAAGAACCCTTTGCGGTTCGCTTTGAATCGAACCTCCACCACATCAAACGGGCGCTGGCCCGATGGCAAGGCCACCCCTTCCAACCAGTCAAACACGGTGAGTGATCCACAGCCGTTGACCCCACAATTCCCATTGCTGCGGCATCCCCGAGGTTTGCCGTCCGCTCCATTTCTACAATTGCTGCAACTCATTGAAGCGAAGATAAGGAGGTTCAGGCTGCCTTTCTCAGCAAAATATTCAACCGAGCGCTGATGTCCATGAACACCAATTTGCCGTTGACATTGCCTGCGATGTCCCGGTGGGCGCGTTCCAAAACCTCCTGCATTTCGAGCACGTTCCCGTGGTGGATGAACGGTGCGAATTTCGAAGCGAATTGCCGCTCTGCCTCGGTCAAACGAACGAGGGATTGCGCCCCGTAATTGCCGACAATGCATTGGCGCACCATGTGCAGCGCATACCGCACGAATCGCTTCATCCCCTCCCGACCGGGCTTGGCAAAATCATCCGATAAGGCCACTGTGGTGACCGAATCATTGGCATAACAGGCCCGCATCCACGCAACGAACAGCCGGTAATCTTCATCGGTGCCTTCCTCACCGCGCATCCGCAATGCTCCAGCAATGTTTCCGTCGGTCACATGCAGCAGCCCGCGGGCTTCCTCTTCCCCCACCCCAAACCGGGTTTGCAGTCCTTCAACGGCTTCATCCAACCCGAGGCGAGGCACCTGCACCATCTGCACGCGGGACCGAATGGTCGCGAGCAACTGATTGGCTTGTTCACTCACAAAAAGCATCACCGTTCGATCAGTCGGCTCCTCGATGAGTTTCAGCATTTTGTTGGCGGTATCCACGCGCATGGCTTCCGGTAGCCACAGGATGAGCACCTTCCAACCGCCTGAGAATGCCTTGAGCCCCAATTTGCGGTTGAGCTCCATGGCCTCCTGCACACTGATGAACAGCTGCTTGCGGTCGGCTCCAATGGCAGCCAGCCACTCCTCTTGACCGAAGTACGGCCCTTGCAACACCCGCTCGCGCCAAGCCGCTTGGAAGGGCTGACTTAGGGCATGATCCGAGCCGTCTTTTCTGAAAAACGGGAAGGACCAGTGCAAATCTGGATGCTGCAACGTGTCGTATTGGATGCACGATGAACACCGCCCGCAGGCATCGGTTTCGGTCGGCGCGCTGCAGTGCAAGTAGCGTGCGTAAGCCAATGCCAACGCCAACGCTCCACTCCCCTCGGGTCCGTTAAATAACTGAGCATGGGCCACCCGACCCGACAGGGCACCCGCCCGAAGCTTCGCGCCCAATTCATGGTGTCCGATGACCTGCTCAAAGCGCATGCCACGAACGCACTGTTACAACGCGGCGTGCGCCGAGGCACACCCTCCTCGTCCTGCAGCGCTGATTCCACTGGCAAACACGCGGTAATGCATGTCCAGCAGGTTCCGCACGCCCAGTCGGCACTCCACCTTCTCGTGCAACTTCGCGCTGAATTCAGCATTCAACGTCCACCAACTTGGCGCGCCCGTCTCGAGCATTAGGTCCAAGTTGTCCGTAGCATAGGGACCAAATTTGGATGCGGACTTCGCTCCGCTGAACAGCGCATACCATTCAAGGGTCCACCAACGGCCCTCGATGTCCGAAGCCACGCGGCCAAACAACGGCGGGATGTGCGACATGGGGAGTCGTTCCATTTCACCGGTGGTCTCGTTGGGAATAAACTGATCGCCAACCGTCCAGTTGACAGCCGCTTCGATGCCCCATGTTTTAGTCAGCTGGGCATTGACTTCGCCGCGCAATCCCGCAATAAGAGCATGGCTTGCATTCACATGGGTTTGAACCCGAGCACTGTCGCCGTCGATGAAAAACAGGGGATTGCCATTCAGTTCGGTAAGCTGGGGAACAATGGCATCATTGAGGCGTGAACCAAAGCCACTAAGCGTCACGCTCAACAACTGCCGCGCCTGCCAATCCCAATGGATCGACTGCTCGATGCTGTAGAGGTATTCCGGCTTCAACGCATCATTGGGCACGAGCACATACCCGCCCTTCTCTCGCACCTTGCCCATGTCATCGACGTTCGGGTGGCGGAACCCCGTTGAGAACCCCGTGTTCAACGACCACACCCGAGAAGAGCTGACCCATCGATCGGACAGTCCGCCGGTCAAGGCACTGTTTTGCATATTAACCGCCGCGAATGGCAACGTGTAATTCACCCCGGGATTGAACGCCGCGTCCAGTTGCGATTGGCTCCAACGGACCCCACCGGCGAAGCGGTGCTGTCGCCAGCGCATTTGGGCATTGGCAAACGAAGCCAGCGTGCGCATGGAACTTCCTCCATTGGGGTAGCGCGTATCAGCGACCTCCAATGCATCCGTTTCAATGTTCAATCGGTTGGCCGTCGACGCCACTGCATCCCATCCGACGTTGATGCCAGCGGTGACACGGAGGCCATTGTAGAAGCGCTTCGAAGCCGTGGTGTATCCGTTCCACACACGCACGTTTTCCAGCTGGGTTTCCTGCCACTCCGACCCAAAGCGTCGCTTGATGCGGGACTCTTCGATGGATTGAACCGATACCAGGGTGTTCCAAGCGATGTCCCAGCGGGCGATGGACGAGCCGTAGCGCAACGAAGCCAACGACCGTCGCTGCGGACCGTAATTCCACGTCGCCCATTTTGGCGCATCTCCGCTCGTTTCAAACGAAACATCATAACGGGGAATGTCGCTGCTTGTGCTCCATTGCAAGTTCACGTCCCACACACCGCGGTGGGTCTGGTAGCGCAGTTTTTGAAGGACGTCCGTCTGGTCGTAGCCCGAACCCAATTGCACGTTGGGGTCTTCATTGGTGCGCACAACATCAACCCCATCTTCGCGCACCACGTGCACCGAATCCAGCCCCCATGTGGCATGGCCGTGCCGGCGCCATTTTCCCATCCTCAAGTCCCCATACCGCGCGTGCGAGACGGACGTCAGCGTCGCCCAATTCCGCCCTGAATACTCGACATCGCCGTGGATCATTGTGCTTTGGTTCGGCGAACGAAACGCCGTTGACGCCCGCACTTTCAGGCCCCGGTTGCCAACCCGTGGGGTCCGGGTGTGGTAATGGATGACGCCGCCCATGGCATCACTACCGAACAAAATGCTGTTGGGACCGAGCAACACGTCGGTGCGCTCGAGGATGTTGGGGTCAACGGTAATGGCATTTTGCAGGTGACCGCTGCGGTAAATGGCGTTGTTCATCCGCACGCCATCGACCACAAGTAACACCCGGTTGGCTTCAAATCCCCTCAAAATAGGTGACCCTCCGCCCTGCTGGCTTTGCTGAACGAGGACGGACCCGGTGGACCAGAGCAGCTCCGCGGCAGTCTGGGGCACTTCCAACTGAACCACCGGTTTGGGCGCCTGCTCAGCCACCATGTTGATGCTGGAAAGCGCGACCGTTTCCGCACTCGCCACGCCCTGAATCACCACCTCCGCTTGGTCCAGGCTGATCATGTCTTCCACCATGCGCACCTGCTCTGGAACGTCCTGTCCCGGATAGATGACCATGTCCATAAATCCAACAGACCGCAGCAACAAGGTATCCATCTGGACATTGCGTTGGATGGTCGCGTTGCCCGCTTCATCGGTCATCACTTGGACACCGGTGTTTTTGTTGACGATGACTGCATACGGCACCGGAGCGGCGCCGTTCGAAGAAACCGCTTGAATCTTCTGTGGCTTCGCCGCTGCCGCCTTCTTCGCGGTGGTTTCTTGCGCGTTGAGTGCGCCTGAAACGAGCAGGCAAACCACCAGGGACAGGCACGTCGCCGTCCATCTGAATGGGTTGCTTTTTCTATTCCGCTGTTCCATGGTTGCCCCTAAACACAAATATCACGCCAATTTCCTCCTTGCAATCCTTACTCAAATACCTGCTCCAGCACTTCATAACTCTTGATCTCCCGGAGCCCCCCGAGCTGGTGGCCGAGGTAGCGCAGCTGGCCCTTGATCAGTTCCTTGCGTTCGGAGAAGTTAGCGGTGAAATGGCGGCCGGCTTCGCCTGTGAGTTCCATGAACCACTCGGACAGCGGTGGCGGCAGATGATCTTCCGCAGTGCCCATGGCGTGCTTCCATTCGCCCGATTGCAAATCCAACACATCTGCACCGGCCGACGGAGATGGAGCTGGTGCAAGCCCCATCAGCGCAATCAATTGGCCCATGAATTCCGCATGGATCCAGCCGACTTGATCTTCTTCCTCCACCCGCTTCAGCGCCGTTTGGAAGAGCGCATAAACCTCTGGATGTGCGATTTCTTCCGGAAAAAGCTTGGCCACGAGTTCGCACAAAAAAAACGCCACCGCACTGCGGCGCACGTCCTGGAACATCTCAACAGGAATCTGGGTGCGTCGCGCTTCTTTGAACCGCACCAGACCTTCCGATCCTTTGCGGCTCACGCCACGCAGCTCAAGCATCGCTCCAGGATGCCACTTCCCAACTTGCCGGTTTTTACCCCGGCCCTCCGTAACCCACAAGGCGACGGTTCCCAGCGTTTCCCCCAGCACACGAACCACCCGACGCCCGTCGTTGTAGGGAACAACAGACAGCACAATGCACGGCTCACGGTCAAGGGAAAGGGATTCGGCCATCGGAAAAACTTCGACCGAACGAATTTACAATCAGCGCTCGCAGGCCCAACAAAAGAGCACGGATTGAGGTTACTTTAGCAGAGCGTTGAATACCATGAGCGAAGATCACACCACCGAAGCGACACCGCACTTGAATAGCGTCGATTGGTTCAATTACCAGCGGCGTTCCTCCCATCAAGTCCACGTGGGCAACTTGACCCTTGGGGGAGACGCTCCGCTGCGCATTCAATCGATGACCACTGCCGATACGATGGACATCGAAAAAACGGTGGCTGAAAGCGAGCGCATGATCGATGCCGGGTGCGAATTGGTACGCATAACAGCCCCCTCGAAGAAGGAAGCGGAGGCCCTGAAAACCATCGCTGACGCCTTACACGAAAAAGGACACAACGTGCCCCTCGTCGCCGACATTCACTTTACGCCTAACGCCGCTGAAATCGCCGCGGACCACGTGGAAAAAATCCGCGTCAACCCCGGCAATTACGCGGACAAAAAGCGATTCGAAGACATCGAGTACACCGACGCATCCTACGCGGAAGAGCTCGAACGGATCCGGGACCGGTTCACACCACTCGTGCTAAAATGCAAGGCCCTTGGCCGCGCCATGCGCATCGGAACCAATCACGGCTCGTTGTCGGACCGCATCATGAGCCGCTATGGCGACACGCCCAAAGGCATGGTGGAGAGCGCCATGGAGTTCTTGCGCATTTGCCGAGACAACGACTACCACAACCTTGTCATCAGCATGAAGGCTTCCAACCCGCAGGTCATGGTGCAAGCCTATCGATTGCTCGTGGCCAGCATGGACGCTGAAGGGATGAATTACCCCCTTCACCTGGGGGTCACAGAAGCCGGCGATGGGGAAGACGGACGCATCAAAAGTGCCGTTGGCATTGGGGCCTTGCTCGAAGACGGGCTCGGCGACACCATCCGCGTTTCTCTGACCGAAGCCCCGGAAGCCGAATTGCCCGTGGCGCGCATGCTCGTGGAACGCTACGAAACCCGCCCGCAGACGGTGCAGCCAGCGGTGCCGTTGTCGTTTGACCCGTACAGCTATGCGCGGCGCTCCACGCGGGAGGCCGCCGGAGCAGGAGGTAAGCAAGTTCCACGTGTGGTGCACGATTTGAGCAGCGGACCCGTTACCGAAGCCAAGCTCTTCGGCTGCGGCTACCGGTATTCCGTGCCGCTCGATAAGTGGAACCTCGATGACTTTGCGTGCGACTTCATTTACACCGGAGCAGAGCCGGTGGCCTTTGAATTGCCCGGCACATTGGCGGTGTTGCAAGACGCCGCGCATTGGCAAGATCGGACACGCCATTACCCGGTTTGGCGCGCCGCAGAATGGACCGAAAACCATCCTGCCGCGTGGCAGTTTGTACGCGCCAATGGAACGGACCTGACGGACGCTTTCATTGCCCGAGTGCAACAAAACGAACGGATTGTACTGATCTTGGAGGCGACCACCGAACATGCCATGTCTGAGCTGCGTGCTGCCTGTATGGTGCTGGATGCGGCCGGTTGCAACGTGCCGGTCATTTTGCGCCGGACGTACGACGGATTGGATGCAGAACGCTTCCAATTGTATGCATCGACCGACGTCGGTGCGCCCTTGCTCGATGGATTTGGAGACGGCGTCTGGATCGAAGGCCGCGGACTGCCGTTGCAACTGCGCAATTCGACGGCGTTTGGCATTCTACAGGCCACCCGAACGCGCATTTCAAAAACCGAGTACATCAGCTGCCCCAGCTGCGGCCGAACGCTCTTCGATTTGCAAGAGACCACCGCGAAAATCCGAGAAGTCACCTCCCATCTCAAGGGCATCAAAATTGGCATCATGGGCTGCATCGTCAACGGCCCCGGTGAAATGGCCGATGCCGACTACGGCTACGTGGGAACCGGACCGGGCAAAATCACCTTGTACAAGGAGAAGGAGGTCGTGGAGAAAAACGTTCCGGAAGAACGGGCTGTTGATGCCCTCATCGAATTAATCCGCAGCCACGGCCACTGGGTCGAGCCTGTGGCGCAAGACTGATTCAGGTCGTTGCCTCTTCAGCAAAGAAGGCCCGTTGCCCGATTAAAATGGCGATGACGCCGCACGAAATGGCGGCATCCGCCAAATTCCAAATGGGCGGAAACACCTCGCGGTTAGCCAACGACTCAATGGGAAAAGATGATGGCCAGCGCACCGTGAAGTGGAACATGTCGACCACGTGCCCCATCATGAACGGCGCATAGCCTTCGCCCGCCCATTCGGCAATCATTCCCCAATGGCTCGCGGTGAATAGTTGGCCGTACACGGCGCTGTCAATGATGTTTCCAATGGCACCGGCCCAGATGAACGCCAAGCACGTCAAAAACCCCTGGTGCGCTCCCGATTCAATCAGTTTCTTGATGTAGAATCCGATGCCCACGGCAGCCACAAGCCGAAATCCGGTCAGCACCAACTTCCCCGCCATTCCGGGCAGCGCCCAGCCAAAGGCCATGCCTTCATTTTCGATGAATTGCAATTCCAGTAATCCCGGGATAAACGCCATGCGCTCCCCCAGCGAGAAATTCAATTTTACCCACACTTTCAAGCATTGGTCGGCGACCAAAACGGGGGCCACAACGGTCAAAACCCAACCCAAAAGTGTGCGCGGCGTACTCAACGGGGTGCTTACTGCTTGTTCTTGGCTTCGATCGACATCGTAGCGTGGGGCACCAAGCGGAGGCGCGCTTTGGGAATGAGTTTCCCGGTCACTCGGCAAATTCCGTAGGTCTTGTTCTTGATGCGCAGCAAGGCGTTTTCCAAGTTGAGGATAAACTTCTGCTGACGCGCCGCCAATTGAGCGGTTTCTTCCCGGCTCATGGTCTCTGACCCGTCCTCCATCATCTTGAACGTAGGAGCCGTGTCGTCCGTAGTGTTGTCGTCGCTGTGCGACAAGGCGCGTTGGAGTTCATCGTAGTTCTCGCGGGCCACGGCCAGCTTCTCCTCAATCAATGCTTGGAACTCCTGCAAGTCGTTATCCGAATAGCGTGTTTCTGCCATAACGGTGTTGTTTTAATCCTGTTTTGTCACTGCCAAGGCCACGTCGATGCCTTCGCTCAATTCTATTCTCTCGGCGCCGGAAATTGCCTCCCAGCGCACCTCGTTCGCCAACGTCTCGTCAGCAATATAATCCAAATTGTCCTTCATCACGGCTTCCACTTCAGGCGCCGCATCTACGGTTAAAGCGATGCGGTCGGTGACTTCGAGTCCTGCATCTTTTCGCAAGTTCTGAACCCGGTTCACCAACTCCCGCGCCAGCCCTTCGCCCTTCAACGCATCGTCCAAGCTGATGTCCAGCGCCACGGTCACTCCGCCAGTGCTCGAAACCAACCATCCGGGGATGTCATCGGTCAAAATCGCCACCTCGGTCGCTTCCACCACCGCTTCTCCTTGTCCGTCTGCCGGATCCACGGCCACGCGACCCTCTCGCTCGAGTGTAGCAATGCCGTCGGCATCTAACGCGTTCACCGCCGCAGCAACGGCCTTCATGCGCTTGCCGAATTTGGGGCCGAGGGCCTTGAAGTCCGGCTTCACGCGCTTCACTATGGACACTTCCGTGTTCTCGCCGTCTCGAACCACCTCAATGGCCTTGACGTTGACTTCCCCTCGAATGAGGGGTGCCATGGTCTCAATGCGGCTCGCCATCTGTTCATTCAACACCGGCACCAACACGCGGCGCAAAGGCTGACGAACGCGCAACCGCTCCCGCTTGCGCAAAGACAGCACCTGGGAGCTGATTTGCTGTGCGAGGGCCATGCGGGCTTCGAGTTCCGAATCGATGCAAGCCGAATCCGCTTCCGGGAATGACGCGAGGTGCACGGATTCTTCCGCGCCGGTCAAATCCCGGTACAAACGGTCTGCGTAAAACGGCGCAATGGGAGAAATCATGACGGACAGCGACTTCAGGCATGTGTGCAGCGTTTGGTAGGCGCTTCGCTTGTCGTCGCTCATTTCGCCCTTCCAAAAGCGGCGGCGCGATTGGCGTACGTGCCAGTTCGAGAGGTCATCAATCGCAAACGACTGAATCGCTCGGGCCACCTTGGTGGGCTCCAGCGCTTCGTACGCTTCGGTCACCTCCTGAATCAATGAGTTCAAGCGGGACAACACCCACCGGTCAATCTCGGGACGATCGGCTACTGGCACCTCATCGCCTCCACCGGTGTAGCCATCGATGTTGGCATACAAAGCGAGGAAATTGTAGGTGTTGTGCAGCGTGCCGAAGAACTTGCGCTGGACCTCGGTGATGCCATCCGCATCGAATTTGAGGTTGTCCCAGGGTTGGGCGTTGGAAATCATGTACCAACGGGTCGCGTCAGGACCGTATTGGCCCAGGGTCTCGAACGGATCAACGGCGTTGCCCAATCGCTTGGACATCTTCTGGCCGTTTTTGTCGAGAACCAAGCCATTGCTGACAACGTTTTGGTACGCCACAGAATCGAAGACCATCGTGGCAATCGCATGCAGCGTGTAGAACCAGCCGCGGGTTTGGTCCACGCCCTCCGCAATAAAGTCAGCGGGGTACGACTGACCCGCATCGATTTTTTCCTTGTTCTCAAACGGGTAATGCCACTGGGCATACGGCATGGATCCGCTGTCAAACCAGACATCAATCAGATCTGCCTCGCGCCGCATCGGGCGTCCGTCGGAAGCCTTGAGCGTGATGCGGTCGACGACGTGCTTGTGCAAGTCGAACTGCTCGTAGTTGGCCTTGGACATGTCCCCCGGCACAAAAGTCTCCAAGGGGTTCGCGTCCATGAGTCCCGCCTCTACGGCTTCCGCACAGGCTGTTTTCAACTCCTCTACTGAGCCGATGCAACGGCGCTCGGTGCCGTCTTCGGTGGACCAAATGGGAATGGGAATGCCCCAAAACCGGGAGCGGCTGAGGTTCCAGTCGTTCAGGTTTTCCAACCACTTGCCGAAACGGCCCGACCCCGTACTTGCCGGCTTCCACCGAATGGTCTTGTTCAGCTCCTGCATGCGCTCTTTGGCGGCAGTCGCGCGAATGAACCAACTGTCCAGGGGGTAGTAAAGGACCGGCTTGTCCGTTCGCCAGCAGTGGGGATAATTGTGCTCGTATTTCTCGACCAAGAAGGCCAGCCCCTTCCCTTTCAAGTCAATGGCGATTTCCACGTCAACCGACCGCTCAGGCGCTTCTCCTTCATCGTAATACTCCTCCTTGACGTACCGGCCGGCAAGGGGGCCAACACCGTCTCGGATGCGGCCCTGCAGGTCCACCAACGGGACTCCTTGCCCCGTGCCGTCGTCGATGAGCATCGGGGGGACACCCGCAGCCGCAGCCACGCGCGCATCGTCCGCTCCGAAGGTCGGCGCTGTGTGAACAATTCCCGTACCGTCTTCTGTGGTCACGAAATCACCGGGAATAATCCGGAACGCCTCGCTCACGCCTTCCATAGGTTCGGCCCAATCGAGCAATTGCTCGTACCGCGCTCCGCACAACTCTGCGCCGCTGATGCGGGCAATTACCTCGTGTTCGGGTGCCTTTTTTCCGCCAAAATGCTTGCCCATCAATTCCTCCGCCAACACCACCAAGCCAGGCTCATCGGTGTACCGGTTCTTGGTGGCCACAAGGACGTATGTAATGTCCGGTCCAACCGTGAGGGCCGTGTTGGAAGGGAGCGTCCACGGCGTGGTCGTCCATGCCAAGAAGTAGACGGGAAGGTGACCGTAAGCTTCCGCCTTCTCAGGTCCTGCGTGCTCGAGCACGCGTGCTCCGCATTCGGGCAGCGCTTTGAATTGGGCTACGACCGTGGTGTCCTTGACGTCGCGGTACGCACCGGGCTGGTTCAGTTCGTGTGAACTCAATCCCGTTCCCGCCGCAGGGCTGTATGGCTGGATGGTGTAACCCTTGTAGAGCAGGTCTTTGTTGTCGAGTTGCTTAAGCAACCACCAGACGCTCTCGATGTACTTGTTTTCGTAGGTCACGTACGGCGCGTCCATGTCGACCCAGTACCCCATCTTACGGGTCAGGTCATTCCAAATGTCCGTGTACCGCATCACGGCTTTCTTGCACGCCTCGTTGTACTCCTCGATGGTCAATTTGACCCCAATGTCCTCTTTGGTGATGCCGAGTTCCTTTTCCACGCCCAACTCCACGGGCAGGCCATGGGTGTCCCATCCCGCTTTTCGTTCGACGCGGTATCCTTTCAGGGTGTGAAACCGGCAAAAAATATCCTTGATGGCTCGGGCCATCACATGGTGGATGCCCGGCTTTCCATTGGCGGAAGGCGGCCCTTCGAAAAACACGTAAGGCCGATCAGCCGGACGCGTCTCGATGCTCTTCTGGAACGTCCCATCCTGTTCCCAGCTAGCGAGGATGTCGTCAGCAATGTTGGGTAGGTTGAGAGGGCCGCGTTCAGGGAAGTTTGGTTGCGGTGCAGAAGTGCTCATTCGGAATGCAATCGGGTCGGTTTACTCAAAGGCGCGAAGATAACAACGGCTCGGCCATCGAAGACCTCCAACCCCTTGATTTAACTACACTTGGCTGAGCTTAAGCATGTTGGTCATGCCCGCATCCGCGATCGGCATGCTCGCCAAGTGAACCACAAAGTCGCCATCGGTGACGGCGCCCATTTTGGTCAATTCAAACTTAATGTCAGCAATGGTGTGGTCCGTGCTCACCATTTTCAGGTAAGGGAACGCTGAAACACCCCACACGAGGGACATCTGCGCCAACACCCGCTTGTTCGCGGTAAACATGAAAATATGGGCCTTGGGGCGCTGGCTCGAAACCTGAACAGCCGTGTATCCCGAGAAGGTCATGGTCACTATGGCCTTTGCGTTGACACGCTTCGCCAATCTGCAGGCGTTGTAACACATGCTGTCGCTGATGAATCGATCGTCCTCGGGGCTCAGAGGCGGGCGCTCATGGTAGTACATGCGGTCTTGGCCCTCCATCGATTCAATGATGTCCGTCATGGCCGTCACCGCTTCAACCGGGTAGGCACCTACCGATGTTTCCGCGCTGAGCATCACCGCATCTGCGCCGTCCAATACGGCATTGGCTACATCGTTGACTTCCGCTCGCGTGGGAACCGAAGCTTCAATCATCGACTCCATCATCTGGGTCGCAACGATCACTGGCTTGCCCATGTGCATGCAGCGCTGGATGATGTCCTTTTGGACCAACGGCACTTCCTGCTTGGGGATCTCCACCCCCAAATCACCGCGCGCGATCATCACCGCATCGGTCTCCTCGAGGATGCCATCCAGGTCTTCCAGCGCCTCGGGTTTCTCAATCTTGGCGATGATTCGGGTGTGCTTGCCCTCCGCCTCGATGCGCTCACGGAGTTCCACAATGTCTTGGGCGTTGCGCACAAACGACAGGCCAATCCAATCCACATCTTGCTCCAAGGCGTAAGCCAAATCCACCGCATCTTTTTCCGTGATGCACGGCAGTGAAATGGCAGTGGACGGCAAGTTGATGCCTTTTCGAGGTTTCAGCACACCACCGTGAACCACCTCACATCGTACCTCGCCTTTCCCGTCCGTTTCCAATACACGCAATTCGAGTTTGCCATCGTCCATAAGCACCGGCTCACCTGCTTTCACGTCTCGGGCGAATTGCATGTAATTGGTGTAAACAACACCTGCTGTCCCCGCCTCTTTGCCCGTGCGAATGACTAACTCTTCTCCTTTTATGAGGTCGATTTGACCGCCTTCCAACTCACCGATTCTCAATTTGGGGCCCTGCAAATCGGCTAGCAAAGCCGTGTGCGTTCCCAATTTCTCATCCACCTTCCTGACGTTAGCAATGGTCTGCCCATGAATAGCGTGCTCGCCGTGGGAAAAGTTCAAGCGCGCCACGTTCATCCCTGCTTGAATCAACGCTTCCAGCCGTTCCTCCGTGTTGGAGGCCGGACCCATCGTAGCTACAATTTTCGTTCGTTTCATCGTTTCAATTCTTCAGTCCTCCACTTCTGGGGTTAGGTCCATCAAGGCCAAGTGCTCAATAGCACCCGACTCAAGTGGATCGAGTTGGAGGATGTAATTGACCCCCCGCATGGATCGAATTTGCTCCATGGCCTCCGCCATCGAGCCCGCTTCATCCATGACCTGAACGAGGTAGTCCATTTCCGCACCGCCCTTGAACCGCGCAATCATGCCGTTTGGGGCCTTGTTTTCAATGACGTACCACGTCCGTATACCGTGACTTGACACATCTTCGTAGCGGTAAACCGCGTGTTCCGAATGCCCTTTTCGCTGTTGGATTTCAAGCACTTTGAAAAACTCCAACCGCCACTCCAGGTCCTGATTAATCTCCCACGCCAACCGGTGCGGTGGCAGGTGACTGCTCAGCCCCAAAAGTTCAAAATCACACGCGTCTGCGAAGTCTTCGTCAAGCCACTGCATTCAACGCGAATATACCGCGTCCGCTTAGAATTACAGCGGTTTTTCACGCCATTCTCCGCGTTCCAAAGCAACCCGCGCCGCTTCCTGTTCCGCCTCCTTTTTGGAGGTGCCAGCCCCTTCCGCTACCGGCCGGTCATCGACCATCAATACCACCTCATGAACGCCCTGTACTCGCTCATTGGGCTCCTGGGCTATTTTATCCTCGTATCGGACCACCTTGCCTTCCACTTGCGCCCAATGGTACAAGCTGGATTTGAAGTCCGCGGTGGCCTCCATCACCTCCTCCGCTCCGTACCGCATGAGCATAGATGAAGCCAGTGCACGGGTCTTTTTGTAGCCGTGATCGAGGTAAATGGCGCCTATCAGTGCTTCCAACGCATTTCCTACGACTGTGCTCGGCAGCGGGCGCTGTGTGATGGTTGTCTGAATGAAATCACCCAGTCCCATGGCCTCCCCAATCCGATTGAGCGACTTTCGGCTCACCAAGTTGGATCGTTTTTGGGTCAAGGGACCCTCATCTTGATGCGGGTAACGGAAAAAAACGAGCTCAGCCGCCACGGCACCAAGAATGGAATCGCCCAGGAATTCCAGCCGTTCATTCGACTGTTCACCAGGCTCCAGCTCGGACATCATCGAACCGTGGGTCATGGCTTGTTTGTACCACGCACCATTCCGCACGCGAACGCCAAACTCGGTTTTGATGAATTGTCTAAAATCAGGTGAGACGCCCCCTCGGGTCCAACGGTTGGCCCAGCTTCGGTTGCGCAGCAGTCCCAAGAGAAAGATCAGTCCAAGGCCTTGAACAAGACCGAAGCGTTGTGTCCTCCAAACCCGAAAGTGTTGGAGAGTGCGGCTCGTACCGTGCGCTCTTGCGCTTTGTTGAACGTGAAGTTCAATTTGGAATCGAGCGCCTCATCGGCGTGTTCAAAGTTGATGGTTGGCGGTATAACGCCATGCTTGATCGCGAGGATGCAGGCAATGCCTTCGATGGCCCCTGCAGCACCCAACAAGTGGCCCGTCATGGATTTGGTCGAGCTGATGTTAAGATCGTACGCGTGGTCCCCAAAGACACCTTGAATGGCCTTGGTTTCTGCAACGTCTCCCAGCGGAGTGGACGTACCGTGTACGTTCACGTAGTCCACTTCATCTGGTTTCATACCCGCATCGTCCAATGCGGATTTCATGACGTTCAGTGCACCGAGCCCTTCGGGATGAGGCGCCGTGATGTGGTGTGCATCGGCACTCATGCCTCCGCCCACCATCTCGCAGTAAATCGTTGCACCACGTGCGACTGCGTGCTCGTATTCTTCCAGGATAATTGCGCCGCCTCCTTCGCCGAGGACGAAACCGTCCCGGGTAGAATCAAACGGCCGGGAGGCCTTGGCCGGTTCATCGTTGCGGGTGGAGAGGGCCTTCAACGCATTGAATCCTCCTATTCCGCCTTCAGTCACCGCTGCTTCCGAGCCACCTGTTACCATGACATCGGCTTTGCCCAAGCGGATGTAGTTGAACGCATCGATCATGGCGTTGGTCCCGCTGGCACAGGCCGAAACCGTGCAGAAGTTGGGACCGCGGTACCCGTGTCGCATGCTGATGTGGCCAGCCGCGATGTCCGAAATCATCATGGGGATGAAAAAAGGACTGAAACGCGGAATGCCTTCGCTGCGGTGGAAATTCAGGGCTTCGTTCATGAAGGTTTGGAACCCTCCAATGCCAGAACCCCAAATGACGCCGGCGCGGTCGGGATTCACGGGGGAATCCTCTCCAGCAAGACCTGCATCTTCTAAAGCTTGATCGGAACAGACCACCGCATACTGAGCGAACAAATCCATCTTCCTCGACGCCTTGCGATCGAGGAATTCGGATACGTCCCAATCTTTCACTTCACAGGCGAACTGCGTCTTGAAGTTGGTCGCATCAAACTTGGTGATGGGAGCGGCTCCGCTCACACCATTTACCAAGCCTTTCCAGTATGTTGGTATGTCATTTCCAAGGGGCGTAATCGCCCCTAAGCCGCTAACAACAACCCTTTTGAGCTCCATGGATCCAGGATTATTTCGCGTTCTCGGTACTGTAGTCGACCG
>CALKYI010000379.1 GCA_938003665.1 uncultured Flavobacteriales bacterium | reverse complement strand
AGTTCGAAGCGGCTCCTGCGTCGAGTGAGATATCATTGGTTGCGTCAACATCAACGTCTGTTCCGTCAAGATCCAAGTCGTTATTTGCATCGATTACACCCGCAACCGTCAAAGTTCCAGTGGTTGTCAAATTCAGCATACCAAAGGCTGACCAGCCATCGAAGTCTACGTCCATACCTGGCGAATTCCCATTGGTCAAGGCATCCTTCCAGGTGTTCCATTCACCATCCCCATCAGGGTTTAAGCGAGCAATGGTGGAGTCGTTGAACAAGCTGAGTGCACTGTGATCAATCGAGATGTACATGCTTGACCCGGAGGTTTGGGCTACGACAACCTTATTTACATCTGTTTGAGCGGACGAATTGCCCACAAAAAACAGCATTAATGCCGCAGCGGAAACAAGACGAGCTAAAATTTTGTTCGAAAACAACATGGCAACAAGTGATTATTTGACCGGATAAAAATAACGACTTGTGTGTCGAAAAACAAGTTTTATCGAGTTTTTATTGCAATAAGAAATCAACAAGATTTCCGACGCACTCGCAACATTCCCCATCCCACAACATTTAAATCCAAGCCATCAGTGCTTCAATTGGATACCCGCGACCACCCGCAGTCCCGCAACCACGCACAGCAATCCGCCAAACAGGGGCCCTGTAACAATCGCTAACAAGGGGATGGTCATCGCCGCGTAGAATGGCAGTCCAATGCCCAGGGTGACGCCCCGCAATTTCCACGACGCCTTGAGTCCTTCAGAAGCTCCATACCCGTGTTTTTCCCAAGCATAATCCAAAGATGCTGCGCCATAAAACCAAATACTGAGCACCGCAGAAAGTACGGGGAAGAGCAAGGTCAAAAAACCAAGTACGGGTATGAAAATTGGCAAAACGATGCAGCCTAGAAACAGCAAACTGCTCAGTCCCATTTCGAGGAGCACAAGCAAGATCGCCGAGCGTATTCCACGGACTGAGGACTGCTTCCAATCCAACCCGTGCCAAACAACTTTTTCGGATTTAAGTGCATTCGCAACAGCATCCGAGGCCAAAGCGAAAACCGGACTCAAGGCGATCAAAACAACGAATTTGGTGAATTTGAATCCAAGCCAAACTGTAAGTAGCCAAAATACCCCTTCTACCGTTACTTCGAGCCCCTCAACCAACCAGCCAAACAACGAATTATCGAGGGAAAGTGCAACCTCTTCCATGAGCCACATTCGCGCGCTGTCCGAAACCGATTCAAGTCCCTTGCCTACGGCGAGCATGGTCGCCGCAGTGCCCACCAAGGCAATCCCGTACCAATGCCGCAATTGGTTGTTTCGCATGAAAGCGAATGATCCTGCGTACTGGCGCAAGCTCATGATGAATTGCCGAAACTGGGAGTCGGTGTTCATGCCATCGAAATTAAGGCCAAGCTGTTGGAATGTATTTGTGGCAAGTACCCACACGTCCTCGCGCCGTATGATATTCGTTTATGCGAGTACATTTCATCGCGATTGGCGGGAGCGCCATGCACAACATTGCACTGGCCGTTGCTGCAGCCGGCCACCAAGTCACCGGTTCAGATGACCAGATTTTTGAGCCGTCACGTGGGCGCCTCGCCACTGCTAACTTGTTGCCCGAGGAGGAAGGTTGGCATCCCGAAAAACTGGATGAATCCATTGACGTTGTTGTCTTGGGAATGCACGCGCGGTCGGACAATCCCGAGTTATTAAAAGCACAAAGCCTTGGGCTCCAGATTCAATCCTACCCCGAGTTTTTGCGCGCAGCCAATGAACATGCAAAGCGAGTTGTGGTCGGCGGATCGCACGGGAAAACGACCGTTACTTCCATGCTTTTGCATGTTATGCAAGGCATGGACATCGCAACAAATTTTATGGTCGGCGCCCAATTGGAAGGGTTCGACCGGATGGTGGAGATCGACCCGAACCACAGTTGGTGCATCCTCGAGGGCGACGAGTACCTGAGCTCCCCCATTGACCGACAGCCGAAGTTCTTCTGGTATGAGGCCCAATTCACCTTGCTTACAGGTATCGCGTGGGACCACATCAACGTGTTCCCAACCGAGGAAAATTACATTCAGCAGTTTGACACTTACCTCGAGTCGTTGGCTCCAAAAGCCAGCGTCGTCTGGTGCGCAGAAGATGCCGCGTTGGAAGCGGTGGTGAACCGCTGCAGGCGACGCGATTTGACGTTCATTCCGTATAAGACTCCTGCTTGTTCACCCCAATCAGATGGTACTATGACCTTGAAGTTTGAAGGCGACCGGGCGGTCACCACCCACCTGGTTGGCACCCACAACATCCAAAACCTCGCTGGAGCGCGGACGCTGGCCCAGGCTATGGGCTTAGACGTCACGGCATTCGATGAGGCCATCACTTCCTTTCGTGGAGCAGCCCGACGGCTGGAGCCATTGCACAACCGCGAAGGATTTACGGTGTTTAGGGACTTTGCTCATGCCCCTTCCAAGGTCAAAGCTACCGTCACCGGCGTCAAGGCTTCTTATCCAGACCGCACGTTGACAGCAGTGCTTGAATTGCACACCTTTTCCAGCTTGAACAAGGATTTCTTGCCCACCTACAATCAAGCGATGGCAAGCGCTGATGAGGCTGTAGTCTACTTCGACCCAGCAGTTCTAGCGCACAAGCAATTGCCGCCGCTCGATGCGCAGTTTGTGGCGGATGCTTTTGGAGCCCACCTCAACCTGCGGGTCATCACCGATGCTTCTGAACTGCACCAGCACGTGCAAACCCTAAATCAGCATCAACGCGTTGTCTTGCTGATGAGCTCAGGCTGGTTTGGAAACGCTGAGTGGTCTTGGTGAACCGACGAACCTCAGCCACGGATCACCCCAGACCTACGTCGAGTGCCATCATGACGAGGAATCCGCCGATGAATCCCAACGTCGCAAAATCGGTGTACTTATCACGTTGGGTCTCGGGAATGACTTCCTCCACGACCACGTAGATCATCGCCCCAGCGGCAAAAGCGAGTGCATACGGCAGAATGACCTGCATTTGAAGCACTGCCACCGCTCCGATGACGGCGGCCACCGGTTCGACGACTGCCGACAATTGACCGAACCAAAGCGATCGTGCAGCGCTGACGCCTTGACGCCGCAGCGGCATGCTCACGGCAAACCCTTCCGGGAAATTCTGTATACCGATGCCGATAGCCAAAGCCACTGCAGCTCCAACCGATGCACCATCCAGCCCAAGTGCCGCGCCACCAAATAGCACTCCTACAGCCAAGCCTTCCGGAATGTTGTGCAAGGTGATGGCCAGGACCAACAGGGTCGATCGGTGCCAATCGGTTTGGGGTCCCTCCGCCTCGTCCTTGTTGAAATTGATGTGCAAGTGAGGCGTCAACCGATCCAATCCATAAATGAACAGCGCGCCCAAACCGAACCCACAAGCGCTTGGCCACACTTTGGCGAACCCGTCACCCGGGGACATTTCAATCGCCGGAGACAGCAACGACCAAAAGCTCGCTGCCACCATGACGCCACCGGTAAACCCCAACATGCTGTCAAACCACTTTCGGTGCATATCGCTGAATGCGAACACGAGCGATGCGCCCAATGCGGTCATCATCCAAGTGAAAAGGGTCGCGATGAGCGCGGCTTCTACGGCCCCTAGGGAGCCCATCCATTCCATCAAATTATTCATTGGTCAATTGAATCAATACGTTTTTGGCTACTTCATTGGAAACGTTGGTGAGCCCCCCCTCCTGTTCTACCCACACGGCGCTTCGGTCGAATTCAAGGCATTCCTTCAGCGTGTAGGTTTTTCCTAAAGCGATGTTGAGCTTGTCCAAATGCCGCAAGAATAGGCTGGAACTGTCCTTTACTCCACACACAACAAACACTTCGCCTTCCTTGGCTTCGTTTGCTGCAATCGCATGCTGCCGCGCGCGAACAACCCCCTTCGCATTGGGAATGGGATCTCCGTGGGGGTCGAACGCAGGGTGGTCGAGAAATGCATCCAAGCGATTGATCAGTTCATCTCCCCCGATGTGCTCCAATTCCTCGGCCAAGGCATGCACAGCATCCCAATCGTATTGTAGTTTCTCCACCAAACACACCTCCCACAACCGGTGCTGTCGAACTAACGTGACCGCTTCGTTTCGCCCCGCTGCCGTCAAGGTGGCACCTTGGTAAGCCTCGTATTCCACGAATCCAGCATCCATCAATTTGCGGAGCATATTGGTCACCGAAGCAGGCGTAGCCTCCACCAGCGCAGCAAGTGCCTGGTTCGTGGCAATGCCCTCACGAGCCTCCAACTTGTAGATGGCCTTCAAGTAGTTTTCTTGACTTGGTGACAACAACACTTTACAAAGGTAAATAAAATTTTTAGTCTAGGCTAAAAATGACGGTCACTCGGCCCACGCATTGCGTACCTTTGGATAGCAACACCCTTACTATGCTCCCGAAACCCACTTTACGTAACCTCCTTGGCTTCCTCGGCTTCATCCTGCTCGCTATCGGCCTGTGGAAATTCAAAGGGCTGGTGGGGTTGCTGCTGATCTCGGTGGCGATCAGTTTCATTGGAAGGCCCATCGTTTTGCTGCTCAGCAAGATCCAAATCAAGGGACGTTCGTTGCCCACATCGGTGGGCGCAGCCATCAGCATGCTGGTGCTCTTCGGAAGCGCGGTCGGCATCATTCAATTGTTCGCCCCACTGGTGAACGAGCAGATGGATGCCGTGCAAAAATTGGATTTTAATCAAATAGCCAACGCCACCGGTCAGGGAACCGTCTGGTTAGACGACCATTTTGGCGCCATCAATTTCAGCGGTGACGAACGAAGCAACAGCCAATTTGTGCTCGAACAACTCGAATCGTCCTTGAAATTCGAAGCGTTAGGCCAACGCATCAGCGGGCTACTCGCCCAAATAGGAAGTTTGTTCTTTGGCATTTTCTCGGTGGTGTTCATGGCCTTTTTCTTTCTCAAGGATGGCGCCCTGTTTCGCAACATGATCGAGGCCATAACCCCCGACGAATTGTTGCCCAAAGTCCAATCCATCCTCGAGCGCACCAGCCAATTGTTGACACGCTACTTCGGCGGATTGGTCATTCAAGTTTCCATTATCACTGCCATCGTCACCGCGGGCCTTGAATTGGTGGGTGCGAATCACGCCTTCCTCATCGGACTGCTCGCGGGGTTGTGCAACTTGGTCCCCTACCTGGGCCCATTAGCCGGAACCGCTCTCGGCGTAGCGATTGTTGCAATTAGTGGACCTGCGGCCGCGTCTGGGGCGCTCATCGGAGGCAGTCTGCTGGTCTTTGCAGTGGCTCAATTGGTCGATAATTTCTTCACCCAGCCAGTGGTGTTCGCCAACCGCGTCCACGCGCATCCGTTGGAGATCTTTCTCGTCATCAGCATCGCTGGTAGTTCAGCAGGTATTTTGGGCATGGTCCTCGCGGTTCCTGCCTACACCCTTTTCCGCATCGTTGCGCAGGAGTTGTTCAGCGGATTCAAATGGGTGGACCGCTTGACGCAAAACCTCAAGTGAGGGAAACGAAATTCACGGGGGCCGAAAAGTTGTTCACAGCGGTGCTGCGCCTGTTATTTCTCCCTAACTTTGAATCCCGTATTCATATACGGGACCATGCCTCAAAACAACCCTTCTGACTCCACCTCATCGCTGCCGGAAACGGTGCGCAACAGCCGCTACATTTTCGTCACGGGTGGCGTAAGCTCGAGCCTCGGGAAAGGGATTGTCAGCGCATCGTTGGCTAAGTTGCTCCAGGCGCGTGGGCATTCGGTGACCATTCAGAAGCTTGACCCGTACATCAATGTCGATCCCGGCACCCTCAACCCCTACGAACACGGGGAATGCTACGTGACCATTGATGGCGCAGAAACGGACTTGGATCTTGGACACTACGAGCGATTCTTGAACGTCCAAACCACGCAGGCGAACAACATCACCACAGGCCGGATTTACCAGTCGGTCATTGACAAAGAACGCCGAGGCGAATACCTCGGCAAAACCGTGCAGATCATTCCGCACATCACGGATGAAATCAAGCGCTGCGTCCAAATTCTGGGTGCCGAATCGAATTACGACTTCGTCATTACGGAAATCGGCGGAACGGTCGGCGATATTGAGTCCCTTCCCTACATCGAGGCAGTTCGTCAGATGAAGTGGGAATGCCCTGAGGAGACCTTGGTGGTGCACCTGACCCTTATCCCCTATTTGGCAGCAGCCGGTGAACTGAAGACCAAGCCTACCCAGCACTCCTTCAAGCAACTGCTGGAATTCGGTGTTCAGCCGGACATCCTGGTGTGCCGAACGGAACACGAACTGACCGATTCAGTGCGAACCAAAGTAGCGAGGTTCTGCAACGTCGCCCCTAGCGCGGTCATCCAAAGCATCGACGCGGAGACCATCTATGACGTACCGTTGCTGTTGATGGAAGAACGTCTGGATCAGGTTGTGCTCGAAAAATTGGGCATGGCCGCCGTTGATCCAACGCCGGACCTGGCTTCTTGGAAGAAATTCCTCACGCAGTACAAGCATCCAAAATCGACCGTCAAGGTGGGATTGGTGGGCAAATACGTGGAGCTGAAAGACAGCTACAAGTCCATCGAGGAAGCGCTCATCCATGCGGGTGCTCACCAAGAGGTCGATGTGCAAGTGGATTGGATTCACAGCGAATCGATCACCTCAAAAAGCGCCGCGGAAAAATTGGCTGGCCTCGATGGCATCATCGTGGCACCCGGATTTGGCTCAAGGGGCGTCGATGGTAAAATCGAAACCATCCAATACGCGCGAACGGAGGGCATCCCCTTCTTTGGCATCTGCCTAGGCATGCAATGCGCAGTCATTGAATTTGCGCGCAACGTCATCGGATTGACCGACGCACACTCTACCGAGATCAAGGAGTATACACCCGATCCTGTCATCGATTTGATGGCGGAGCAAAAGAGCATTCAGAACATGGGCGGAACCATGCGATTAGGTGCCTATCCATGCGACCTGACATCCGGAAGCCACGCCTTCAACGCGTACGGTTCAGCGACCATTGAAGAACGCCACCGTCACCGATACGAGTTCAACAACGCTTACCTCGAGCAATTCGAATCGCTGGGCATGGTTGCTACCGGAAAAAACCCTGATTCGGGACTGGTGGAAATCGTGGAAATCCCCGAACACCCGTATTTCGTGGCTTCACAATTCCACCCGGAATACGCGAGCACTGTGGAGACCCCACATCCCTTGTTCACTGCGTTCGTAAAGGCCGCAAAAAATGGACACGGCGACACCGAAGCGCCGGCAGTTGGCCAAACGGCTGCCAATTCTTAATCGGCTTTCGCTTCCACTGTGGAGGAACTGCATAGTGCGAAAACGCAGGACAAGAGCACAGTAGGCACCACGCCCTGTTGCAATTCCAGCAAACTTTCAATGGTTCCGTTCAAGACCCAAGCCACGGACCACGTCAATAGCAGGACATGTTGAGCACGGTATGCCCAGGCTACAGTACCAAACCACCACAACAGCATCAGCAGCAATCCAATCCACCCGTGGCTCACAGCGAGTTGGAGCCAAGCACTGTGGGGATTCATCCGCTTCTCTAGGGCATATTGACTGTTCGCTTCAGCATACGCTTCGCACAAAGCGTCTGTAACATCACCCGTTCCGACGCCGAATGGAGCTGCCTTCAGCACCTCAAGCGAAGC
>CALKYI010000378.1 GCA_938003665.1 uncultured Flavobacteriales bacterium | reverse complement strand
CAACGATTTCAGAAAGTTCGGTCTTCTTGCTTTCGAGGTCGGCCTCGCGCAACTCCACTTTCTCTTTGCTCTCGGTCACCACCTCACCCTTCTGCTCGGCTTGCGCCTGGCACTCGCGGATGCGCTTCTCGCACAATTCGATTTCAAGGGTTTGGTACTCGATTTCCTTATTCAAGGATTCAAACTCGCGGTTGTTGCGAACATTGTTTTGCTGCTCGGTGTACTTCGCGATCAAGGCCTTGCTGTCCTCGATTTGAATCTTGTACGCTGAGATGCGTTGGTTGACCAAATCGAGGTCCTCTTCCAAGCGCTCCAATCGCGTGCGCAATCCAGCAATCTCGTCTTGTAAGTCTTCCACCTCCAACGGCAATTCACCGCGGACGACGCGGATGCGGTCAATGCGGGAGTCAATCAATTGCAAGTCGTACAGTGCGCGCAGTTTATCTTCTGCAGTAGAGGCAGTGGTTTTCTTAGCCATGTTGAGGTCAGCGATAATGAATAGGATTCGGATTGGCCTTTGCCAAATGGAGGGCAAAATTAGGGAATTTTTCGTTTAGGCGCTTGAGAATCAGGTCCGTTGTTTGCCATTCACTCTCATAATGCCCCACGTCCGCAATCACGATGCGGCCATCGGCATCGAAAAACTCATGGTATTTGAAGTCAGACGTCACGAAAACATCAGCCCCCGCGCGGATGGCGTCACCGAGCAAAAAGCTCCCTGATCCTCCGCACACAGCGACTTTTCGGACCGGCCGCCCAAGCAAACGCGTGTGCTTCACAGCCCCGCATCCGAGTGTTCCTTTCAATCGATCCAAGAAGGCCTCCTCATCCATCGCTTCAGGCAACTCCCCCACCATGCCTGAGCCGACATTGCTCAATGTGTTTTCGAGGGGCCAAACGCTGTGTGCCACCTCCTCGTAGGGATGGGCTGCTTTCATGGCTTGAAGTGCGCCGCTGAGTTTCCACGGTTCCACCACCACTTCCAACCTTACCTCGTCTGCCCGCTCGCGCTCGCCGACTTGACCGGCATATGGCTGAGCGCCTGGCAGCGGTCGAAACGTTCCTTGACCTTGA
>CALKYI010000377.1 GCA_938003665.1 uncultured Flavobacteriales bacterium | reverse complement strand
CACGCGGGACAGGCGGGTGACCACCTCTTCCTCACGGCCCTCGGGAGCGACCAAAATGATGTTGGTGGTGACGTCGACAATCAGCTCGCCCACCCACGGCGCGAAATTGCCGTCAATGCCAATGAAGATGCTGCTGGGAATGTGCGCGGTGGCAAATTCCTGCGGGCTTCGTAAGTCGAGCACGAGGGCTTCGGTCTCGTTCGCTACGGCCTCAAAGGCATCGGGAGACAAGGCCTCCAATCCGCGGCTCAACACGTTGTCGATGGGTTCGTAGCCTTCTTTGTTGAGCTTCACATTGAGCGGGAAATAGGCGGGCGGTGGGAGCAATCCGTCGGTGACTTCGGCGATGAACTCGTCGCGGGTCATGTCCGCACGCAGGGCGTAGTTCATGGCCTTTTGGTTGCCGAGGGTGTCCACGGTCTCCTTCATCATGTTTTTGCCGCAGGCCGATCCGGCGCCGTGCCCGGGGTAAACCGTCACGTCGTCCGCGAGGGGCATGATCTTGCTGCGGAGGCTGTCGAACAGCGTACCCGCCAATTCTTCTTGCGTCAACGTCGCTGCTTTTTGCGCGAGGTCGGGTCGTCCCACGTCGCCGAGGAAGAGGGTGTCGCCGGTGAAGATGGCGTGGTCCTTTCCGTTTTCGTCGATGAGGAGGTAGGTGGTGCTTTCCATCGTGTGGCCGGGGGTGTGCAAGACCTTGATGGTGACGTCACCGACTTGCAGCAATTCGCCGTCTTTGGCGACGTGTGCGTCAAACGTGGTGTTGGCGTTGGGGCCGTAGACGATGGTGGAGCCGGTTTTTTCGGCCAGTGTGACGTGTCCGCTGACGAAGTCGGCGTGGAAATGCGTCTCGAGGACGTACTTGATGTTGACCCCATCGGCCGCCGCGCGTTCGATGTAGGGGTTGACTTCACGAAGCGGATCGATGATGACCCCTTCGCCTTGGCTGTGGATGTAGTAGGCGCCTTGTGCAAGGCAGCCGGTGTAAATCTGCTCGATTTTCATGATCGAAGATTAGAGGATGAATTCCATGGTGAATATGAAGACGGCCATGGCAATGATGAAGTAGCCAAAGCCTTTTTTGAGTCGTGCGCCGTCGATGAAACGGCCGAGGTAGACGCCGGCAAAAATACCAACGACAGCCAACCCGGTAAACTGCGCCAAAAACAGCCAGTCAATCGTTGTGGTCATCGCGTCGCCCAGGAAGAATCCAAGCAGCGATTTGAGGGCGATGATCATCAGCGACGTGCCGATGGCGCGCTTGATTTCGAGGTTAGCTAAAATGACCAACGCGGGGATGATGAGGAATCCGCCGCCCGCGCCCACAAAGCCCGTAATGGCACCCACGATGAGGCCCTCGGCCAGGATCAAGGGGTAGTTGTAGTTCACGTCGCCGGACCCGCTTTTGCGTTCCTTGCTCGAGAGCATGGACCATGCCGCCCACACCATCAACACGGCGAACAAACCGAACATGCCCATGCGGCGCGTGAAGGCCAGGTCACCGGCGGTGAACAACACGTCGGGCAATGCCGGAACGATGTAATGCCGAACGGCCCATACCCCGGCGATGGCCGGAAGGCCGAACACGACTGCCGTACGCCAGTCGACGTTGCCGTTGCGGTGCTGCCGCAGGCCGCCCACGAGGGCAGCCGTTCCGACGATGAAGAGGGAGTAGGCGGTGGCAATTTTCTCGTCCATCCCGAAGAGGTAGGCCAATACCGGCACCGCGAGGATGGATCCGCCTCCGCCGATGAGGCCGAGGGAAACGCCGATGGCAATCGCCATGAAGTAACCTAAGATTTCCATGGGGCAGGGGTCAGGCGTCGCCGCAGTTTTCGATGCAGTTGAAAATGTTGAGCAGGTTACGGTTCGCAATGGAGTAGAACACCTGCTTGCCGTGTTTCTCCGATGTGAGCACGCCGTTGTCCTTCATTTTGGCCAAGTGGTGGCTCATCATGGAGATTTGGCATCCCATCCCGACGTGCCCGCAGAGGGTGGTCACATCGAGGGGTTCTTGGTCAGCTAGGATCTTGAGGATTTCTAGTTTGACGGGGTGCGCGATGGTCTTGAGCACCTTGGCGGCGTGTTCCATTTGATCGCGGGTGATGTCCATACTCGGTGTGTTCACAGCGCAAATGTATGAACAATTTAATAAATGTTCAACTATTAAAGTGATGACCTGAGCGGCGCGTTCGTGGTTCGCTTAAAAGTTGAGGTTCATCACGTGCTCATCCTCGCAGTCGATGTTGTAGGAACGCGTGATGATGCCTTCCTCGAGCCCGCAGAGGTCGTTGCCCCATGCGCCGTTGCCGCAGTAGGCGTCGAAGTCGTACGAACCGCGGATGAATTCGTATGTACGCGCTTCGCCGGCGTTGATGACGTAGACGTCGCCATTGAGCCAGGTCACCTCGCAATTGCACCAGAGGCGCTCGGTGTTGTCGAAGGTGACGGTGCCTTTCGTTTCGCAAAAATCACAAGCGCTCAAGCAGAGCAGGGCACACAATGGGAGGAAGAAGCGGGTCATTTTCACAGGATTTGTCAGCCGAATTTAAGGGGGTTGGCGGTAATTTGCCGCCGATGTTCCGACCTGCACTGCTCTTGTCCTTTTCGATGCGCCTCCTCGTAGTCGTGTTTTGCATCTCCGCCGGCCACAGGTCGCAGGCGCAAGTGTTGGTTCCCACGTATGATGTGGAGATCAAGCGGCCGTTTGACATGCCCGATTTCGTGGCAATGGACCTGGGACCTGATCGCATCGGCATGACGCAGCTGTTTGCTGGGGAACTCCAACGCGCGGGTTTCAATGTGACCTCCGTAGCGCAGGCCCAGAAACTCATGACGCCCGTGTCCCAATTGCCCGGCCACGCGGACACGGCGCTGGAGTTGTACCAAATGCTCGACAACATCCGAAAAGTCGACCCCAGTGCTCTGCCCATGAAGGTGCGCCACATGAAAAAGCTCGCGCGCAAGAGCGGCGTTGGTAAGGGATACAGCTTTTACATCACCGCGGGCATGGAGGAGGCCATCCGACAAGGCGCGCTCATGATGCTGCCGGGCAACCGCATCGCCATTGCACCCGACTCCGCTCCACCGGTCATCGCTGAAGAAGCAGAAGAATGGGTGCCGCCAACGGCTTATGGGTTTACGTTCAATTACGTGTACCGGTACTCATTGACGTGCGGCGAAACGTGTTCGGAAGTCTACGCCTCGCTTAATGACCTCTCGAGCGGAGAGCTTTTGGCAAGCCTGCGGTTTGATCAGCCGCGCATTTCGACGGCGTGCAAGCAGGAAATCGTGCACAAGCTCATCGAAGAACTCACCCGGAAAGGAACGGTTCGCGTGACGGCGCAGGTCGTGGCCAATGCCCGTCCGATTCAAACTGTGGCGGTCATTGATGAAGGGGGCGTGGATTGCCACCGCAAATCCAGCGAGACGTGGGCCGCTGAAATCGCCACGGCGCTGCTCGGTCAATACGCCGTGGTCGACCGCAGCAACGTCGACGACCTCTTGAAAGAACAACGCACCTCGATGGAGGTGACGTTTGATGCGAGTGAATTGGTCGAGGCCGGACGCCTAGTGGGGGCAGAGGGATTGGTCTTTGTGAAGGCCGGATGTGCCGCTGGCCGGGACGTGGTCGATGTCAAGATGACAGACACCACATTGGGCACGCTGTGCTGGTCCATGCACGGGGAAAATGCGGACGCTAGCATCCTCGTCAAACGGCTCGAAGCGGCCCGTCAGTCCCCTTGAGAGAGGTACGGGATGCACCTCAGCCGGTGCGGTACGAATTTTTTTTTACCCCATTGGAAACATTTTTATTCCTCCTGCAGTTTTATAGTCAGGTTGTATGTTTCCATGAAGTAAGGGTTAGTTTTTTGGATGCCACATAACCTCACTAGCCGCTCCTTTCGGAGCGGCTTTTTTATGCGGTGAAGTCAAGGTGAGAGGGGGCTACTCGCAGATGTTGCCAAAGTTGGAAAGCATCAACAGCAGGTCGTCCACGTTCGTGAGGCCGTCGCCGGTGGCGTCGCCCACGCACGGCGCGTCCATGCATCCGAAGTCACTCAAGAACAGCAGCACGTCCGTGACCGCGACTTGGCCATCGCCGTCGAGGTCACCGGGGCACGCACAGCTCGCGTACTCGCACGAACCGTCGTCGTTGGTGGCATCGGCGCTGTAGTTGCACGCGGCGCTGTCGGTGCAGCCGTAGCACGACGTCAGGTCGCAGGAGCCGTCATCGACCGTGGCATCGGGGTCGAAGTTGCACGCGTTGGGATCCATGCAGCCGGGAACGGCGGGCAGCCCTTCGCAGAGTCCGTTGAATGTGATGTCCGTATCGTAGGATGCGCCAACGGATGAAGCCCAGGAGTTCATGATGGTGATGGTCCACTCGCCCACACCCGAGATGGGTTCGGCAAAAACGGCTGTCGCCGTGTAGGTGCCGGCGGCACTGGTGTTCCAGCCACCTGGCCACAGCCCTGCACTCGGGCAACCGAGTGTCATGTTGTACCCGCCGTATTGGAGGCACGTTCCGTCGGGAGCGGTCAATCCCACCATCATTTCGTTGGCCCAGGAATTGTCCACAGGCGTATCGATGAAGTCGAGGACGACGTCGAAGCCTGTTACGAAGCCGGCTGCTTCGAGCGTTTGGTCGGCGATCTGGCCTGCGGCGAGGTTGACCGTGAAGCTCGCTATGTATTCGCAATCGCAGGTGCTGCCGGCCGGCGCGTAGAAGCACGATCCGTCGTCGATGGTGGCCTCGGCATCGTAGTTGCAGGCCACCGAATCGGTGCAGCCTGAACACGTGGAGTCATCGCCGCCGCATACGCCGCAACCGTCGATGGTGTAGGCGCAGGTGCCGTCGTCTTCCACCGCATTGGGGTCGTAGTTGCACGCGGCGGAGTCGGTGCAGCCGAAGTACTGGCAGCTGGTCGTCATTTCGACGCAGGTGCCGAAGCAGCTGCCGTCCGAACCAATGGTTGGGACGAAGGCTTCCGCCACGACGGTGGGGTGGAACTCGAGGTTGACCGAGCCACCGGCCACGGCGTGGCAGTAGCTCATCATGGTGCCGACCTGCGCTTGCGGATTATTGGCGCACGAGCCTTCCACGTCGTAGCAATTGTCAATCGGACCGTTGGACCAACCGCACCAGTGCGTGTGGTTGGAGCCGAAGTTGTGGCCCAACTCGTGTCCGACGACGTTCAGGTTCCACGCGTAGTTGTTCAAGTTGTAAGTATTGCCCGCTTCAAGGTAAGAGCTGAGCCCGGCTGCATACGCCGGGAAGCACACCACATCGAGGTAGGCGATACCGCCTGTGCCAGTGTTCTGACGGCGGGTGAGGAGGTGCACGAGGTCGCGCTGGATGCCCGAGAGGTTGCTGTTGTTCAACCATTCGAGGCGGAAGGTGTCGAGCATGCTGTTGGCGTCGTTGGTGATGCCGTTGTACGGGTCGGTGGTTTCCCACACGTGGATGTAGGAGGCTTGTACGTTGATGAGCGCGTCGACGCTTTCGGTGTAAATGGTGTTCACGCCGGCCATAATCGCGAGAGCCCATTCCACTGCAGGGTAGCAATCGTTCCCAAACGTGCCGTAGGTGTGGAAGTCGATGTCAATGGCCACTTCCACGCAATCGGTGACTTGGTCTGCTGTCGAAGTTGGCGGTTGAACGCCCATCGGCATGACGTCTCGGCGCGGGCCGTATTCGTCCACTCCGCATTCGAATTCCATCGGCTCAGCTGCATCGGCGAGCAGGAACAGCACGTGCTTGCCGTCCGCACCGTTGCGGATGGCGCTTAGGTCGTACTGGCGGCCACGGTATTGAATGGTGCCCATCACGAACTCCTCCATCACCACAATGGTGCCTTTGATGCCCGGTGAAACCACGCGGTAGGAGAGCAATTTGGGGCGGTAGATCTCTTCCACGAATTTGCCTTCGGCTTGCGACCGCCCAATCATGAAGGCATCGCTGAAGGGGAGGAAGGACTCCAATTCAATCGGCAAGGTCTTGCCGCCGAGGAAAGGGAGCATGAGGGTCCATTCGTTGTATTTGTGCAATCGCACGTCGTCAAAAGCCGACTCCACGAGGCCGAGACCCACGTGGTTGGCGGCATCAAGGGTGGGGATTTCGGCCGCTTCGAGCGTTTGAACTTCGAACAACGCGATGGGTTCGTCGGCTTGGGTGCATTGGGCGGATGCTTGGAAAAAGCCGCCGAATGCCAAAGCCACCATCAAAAACAGCCCGCGATAATTGCGCGGTGTTGAGCAGGATGAAAGCATGGACCTTGGTTTTCCCTAAAGTTAATGCAATTCAATTCGCATCTTTGTACCCGTGGTCACGAACGCGCGACCTCCTGGTTCCGTAGCTCAACTGGATAGAGCATCTGCCTTCTAAGCAGACGGTTTTGGGTTCGAGTCCCAACGGAATCACACCACCAACAAGCCCACGCCCAAGGAGGTGTGGGTTTTTTGTTACTAGCGGCTCTTGCCGCGCTATTTTGGATTGCGGAAGTAATTCGCTTTTTTACAGCATGAAAGGACGAATACTTGTGCTTGTGCTTGGTGTAGGGTTTTTACTCCAGGGCTGCAGCTTACAAAAACGGAGCCTCATGCCGGGCTGGCACGTGGAAAGGACCGCTCACACCAAGGCTTCAGGTAGCGGCCAAGTCGCAGAAGACCACACGGATGGGCCTGTGCAGGTTGCGGAGCAACCCGTGCAGCTTATTTCTTCATTGAAGGAATCGCCTGTGCCTTACATCGAATTGCGCAAAGGGAATTCAGTCATTGAATCTGCACCAGAACGGAAAGTGACCG
>CALKYI010000376.1 GCA_938003665.1 uncultured Flavobacteriales bacterium | reverse complement strand
AAGAATCCCAACGGAAACCAAGCATTACGCGATGCGTGTGCCCGGTTTGACGTCGAACGGCACTTCGAGCAACGCCGTACCCGCCATGGTGTCCAAAGCTCCGAGAATCAAGCATTCTGATTGCAGCGGCCCGATTTGTTTGGGCGGAAAATTGGTTACCCCAATCACCTTGCGACCTACGAGGGCTTCCGGGGTGTAGCGTTCGGTCAACTGTGCGGATGTTTTCTTGATGCCCAGGTCCGGCCCGAAATCGACGGTCAATATGTAGGCGGGTTTCCGAGCTTGGGGGAATTCCTGTGCCGTCTTCACTTCACCCACGTGCATTTCAACGTGCTCAAATTCGCTCCATTTCAGTGGTTCTCCCATGCTATGAAGGTACACAAATTGGCCGCTGTCGGTTGACCAAGGCTACGGAGGGAGGTTTTGTACTTTTGACTCATGGCGCACAATGATTGGCTTGATTTTCCAGATTTCGATGTCGCAACTTGGGCGTCCCAAACGGCTTCCATTTCGGCGGGTTCAGATGCCAAATGGAAAAAACCGATTTGGACTGATGGTGCGGAGGCCACCCAGCTTCCCGCTCGGGCCATTGACTCCTGCGAATCAGGCAATCCTTGGGCCATCACCCAAACCCCAACGCGCCCTTCGGATGTGGTTCCCATGTTGATGGGTGGGGTGCAAGGGATTCGACTGAATGCGGCCGTGGCGGATGTAACTTGGTTGACCGGCGTGCACCTTGAAATGGTGGATGTATATATCGAAGCCGATGCAGTCTCCCTCGATGGGTTTGATTTGAAAGCCATGGCCAAAGCCGGCTGGACGGGGCATTGCGCAAGGCGAATCCATGCCTTGGATGCCGAAGCAGTTTGGTCGCATGTTGAATGGACGAACGGACTGAGCGTTCGAGCATGGATGGTGGAAACAGAGACGAAAGCGAATTACACCGACGCATTGGCGGATGGTTTGATGCAATTGGAACAATTCTCCCGACTCCTAGAGGAACAGAAGGGCAATGGGGCCAACCCTTGGCAAGCAATGGTGTGGAAATGCCACGTGGGGCCTCATGTGCTCGAAGGAGTGGCCTACTTGCGTGCGATGCGGTTGGTATGGGCGAAATGGCTGGAAAGCCACGGCTTCGACAAGGTGGCCATTTGGATCGATGCGGTCGCGTCGAACGAACTAGCGGATTGCGAACACGCAACCGATCGATTGATTCCTATGACGGCATCCACTTATGCATCCGTGATTGGTGGGGCGGATTCAATTGAAACCGTTGCCCATGATGCAGGAAGCGAAGCGGCTACAGTGGACGGACAACGCTGGGCTCGGAACATTCAGCATTTAATGCGGGAAGAAAGCGGATTGCATCGGGTGATTGACCCGATGGGGGGTAGCCGGGTTGTTGAAGCCTGGACGGCTTCTTTGGTCTAAGCGGCATGGGTACAATACGAACACATGAAAGGGAACATGTCATGAAGGAGTTGAAAGCACATTTCCCTGTTAATGGTGCCGCAGTCCAAGACCATGAGCGATTTGGTCCGGGTCAAGCTCCCTATCTAGGAGGCCCATATCCAAGCATGTATGCGTCACGGCCTTGGACCATTCGGCAATATGCCGGTTTTTCCACTGCTGAGGCATCTAACGCCTTTTACCGGGCCAACCTTGCCGCCGGTCAAAAAGGATTGAGCGTTGCTTTTGACCTGGCGACGCACCGAGGCTACGACAGCGATCACCCAAGGGTCACGGGTGATGTGGGCATGGCAGGCGTGGCCATTGATACCGTGGAAGACATGAAGCGGTTGTTTGAGGGCATTCCTCTCGACCAGATGTCCGTCAGCATGACCATGAACGGCGCTGTGCTCCCCATTTTGGCATTTTACATCGTGGCAGCCGAAGAGCAGGGCGTGAAGCCTGAGGCATTGGCGGGGACCATTCAAAATGACATTCTCAAAGAATTCATGGTGCGCAACACCTACATCTATCCGCCTCAACCGTCCATGCGCATCATCTCGGACATTTTCAGGTACACGTCGGACCACATGCCTAACTTCAATTCCATCTCCATTTCCGGCTACCACATGCAGGAGGCAGGAGCCACACCTGAATTGGAATTGGCGTATACGCTAGCAGACGGACTCGAATATGTGCGTACGGGCATTGAGGCCGGATTGGACATCGACGCATTCGCTCCGCGCTTGAGTTTTTTCTGGGCCAGTGGGATGAATCATTACGAAGAAGTGGCCAAAATGCGCGCAGGTCGACTGATTTGGGCACAACGCATGAAGGCTATGGGGGCGAAGAATCCCAAGTCGTTGATGCTCAGGACGCACACTCAAACCAGTGGGTGGTCCTTGACCGCGCAAGACCCGTGGAATAACGTAGCACGAACCACACTGGAAGCCATGGCTGCAGCATTTGGCGGTACGCAGTCCCTCCACACCAATTCCATGGATGAGGCCATTGCGTTGCCCACAGAAGCGTCGGCCCGAGTCGCTCGGAATACGCAGCTGTTCTTGCAGTCGGAAGGCGGATTCACAGAAGCCATCGATCCTTGGCACGGTTCGCGCATGATGGAAGACTTAACGGCTCAGATGCGCGATGCGGCCCTAGAACTCATGCGGGAAATTGAGTCGGAAGGCGGCATGGCATCCGCTATCGAGAAAGGGATTCCGAAGTTGCGTATCGAGGCCGCTGCCGCTGAAAAGCAGGCGCGCATCTATCGAGGCGAATACCGGATTATTGGTGTAAATCTGTTCCAGGTGGATGGTGAGGAGGAGTTGGATGTTTTGGAAATCGATCAAGCGTCGGTGCGTACCGGGCAAATCGCTCGGTTGCAGCAGGTCAAGTCGGAACGGAACGCATCTGCCGTTCAAACCTCATTGAAGACCTTGACAGACGGTGCCAACGCCGATGCGAATCTGTTGGCGCTCGCTGTGGAGGCCGCGCGAAACCGCGCCACGTTGGGCGAAATCAGCGACGCTTTGGAAGCAGCATTTGGCCGGTATAAACCAGCGGTTCGGAAGGTGAGTGGTATATTTTCCCGTGCAATGGAAGGACAAGAAGCATACCGGGAAGTGATCGCGT
>CALKYI010000375.1 GCA_938003665.1 uncultured Flavobacteriales bacterium | reverse complement strand
CATGGTGATTGTGGCGTTGATTCCCGCATTGTTGTTTGGTACATGCAACCAAGGGCACCAGTACTTGCTGTCCATTGGCGAAATCACCCCGAACGATCCGTTGATGACCGCGCTGTGGGACAAGCTCTTCATTGGAGCCGTGAAAGTCCTGCCCTTGGTGGTCGTGAGCTACGGTGTTGGATTGGGCATTGAATTCCTTTTCGCCGGAATGCGCGGTCACAGCATCAACGAGGGCTACCTGGTGTCAGGTATGTTAATCCCGTTGATCATGCCGGTGGATTGTCCGCTGTGGATGGTGGCATTGGCCGTGGCCTTTGCAGTCATCATCGCGAAGGAAGTGTTTGGCGGCACCGGCATGAACATTCTCAATGTTGCGTTGACCGCCCGAGCATTCTTGTTCTTTGCCTACCCAAAGCAGCTCTCCGGCGAAATTTGGATTCACAACGTCAAAGCTTCAGCAGATGCAGGCATGCTTGCAGACGGTTACACTGGAGCGACGGCACTGGGCCATTTGGCTTAAACCGTGGGCAAAGGATTGGATGAACCAGCTGTGACTGGCGTAATGTCCATGTTCGGTGCAGACGGCATGTTCAGCCTTTCAAATTCATTCTTGGGCTTGATTCCCGGTTCCATCGGTGAGACTTCAGCGCTGGCCATTCTCATCGGCGCGGCCCTGTTGATTTGGACGGGCATTGGCAGTTGGAAAATCATGTCGTCGTTCTTGGCCGGTGGCCTGGTCATGGGCTTCTTGTTCAACCTGTTGGGGTTGAATGCCTACATGACACTCCCCGCCATCCACCAGGTGGTCATGGGTGGATTCATGTTCGGCATGGTCTTCATGGCTACGGATCCTGTGAGCGCCGCACAAACGGAACGCGGCAAATGGATTTACGGCTTCTTCGGAGGCTTCTTGAGCATCATGATCCGCGTCTTCAACCCAGCCTACCCGGAAGGCGTCATGATGGCCATTCTCTTCATGAACGTGATGGCCCCATTGATCGACCACTACGTCATTGAAGCCAACGTCGGCAAGCGTGAAAAACGCGCTCTCGCTGCCCAAGGCGCAACTGCATAACCCACGTAATCATGGCTATCGATAAAAACAGCACCGGTTACACCTTCATCTTTTCCATTGCCATGGTTGTGGTGGTGGGTACCGCGTTGGCGTTCACCGCCCTCTCGCTGAAGGACCGACAAGACGCCAATGCGGCGGACAAAAAAATGATGGATATCCTGGGCGCCATTGGCATTTCCGCTGACCGAACCAACGCAAACGCTTTGTTTGCTGAGTACGTCGTAGAGCGTGTCGCCATTGATTTGGATGGTCGCCAAGTATCGGCTACCTCAACTGCGGTCGACCCGAAGGACAAAGCAGACCCGTTCAGCATCAACGTCAAGAAGGACTACCGCGCTTCCATCAAATCCGCTGTCAAGGCAGCTGACGGCGATGAGGCAGCCTTAGCAGCGGCTCTGGCTGATAAGGACTTGCAGTTCCCATTGTTCCGATGCGTAACTGACGCCGGTCAAAACCTCTACGTGATTCCTGTAGTTGGTTCTGGGCTGTGGGGTCCAATCTGGGGCTATGTCGCCTTGGAGGAAGACATGACGACGATTTTCGGTGCCAATTTTGACCACAAGACGGAAACTCCAGGCTTGGGGGCCGAAATCAAGGAGTCCTTCTTCACGGACAAATTCAAAGGCAAAAAATTGGATGTCGAAGGCTCGGCCTTGTTCAGCGTCTTGAAGGGGGGAGCACCCACCGACGAGAACAGCGTGGACGGCATCACTGGTGGAACCATCACCTCGAAAGGCGTTGATGAAATGATCAACCGCACCCTGAAGGTGTACCTCCGTTATTTTGAATCCCAAACC
>CALKYI010000374.1 GCA_938003665.1 uncultured Flavobacteriales bacterium | reverse complement strand
CGGCGCAACGTGGTATTTGGTCAGATGCAACGCTACGGCCGCATCAACGAGGCCGAGGCCGACTCGCTGAGGGCCCTTCCGTTGGGACTGAATTACCAGAAAGTCAGCCACGACGAAGGCCTGGCGCCCTATTTCCGTGAGGCCCTGCGGGCGGAATTGAAGGAATTGTTTGGCGCGAAAGACGCCCAGGGCGATTGGGTACTTGCCAAAGCGGACGGCGCTCCGTACGACTTGTACCGCGACGGCATCCAAGTGCACACCACCATCGACAGCCGTCTGCAGGCAGCGGCCGAAACCGCGGTGCAGCGTCACTTGGGTGAGGAATTGCAAGCCACCCTCAACCGAGACTTGCGTTCGCGCAGCAAATCGGAATGGCCGTTCTACGAAGGCATCGAACGCAGCGACCGCGACTTGATCATCAACCAAGCCAAAAAGCAGAGCGAGCGGTACCGCATCTACGCCGGCAAGTTTTGCCCAGAATGCGAACGCCCCGGCTTCTACATCGAAAAGGAAGACAACAGCGAAGGCAATCCTATCTGGCACTGCGACGAGGAGAAAGGCGGGTGCAGCCACACGTGGCACCGGCCATCGACCAAAGAAATTGACGCGAAGTTCAAGGAGCCGGTTGAGATGCGGGTCTTTACGCACAAGGGTCCACGCGATACGGTATTGAGCCCGCTCGATTCCATTTTGTACCACAAGAGCCTGCTGCATGCGGGGTTGATGTCCATTGAGCCTCAAACCGGCCATGTGAAAGCGTGGGTTGGTGGGATGGACTATCGCTACTTCAAGTACGACAACGTCTCGCAATCCAAGCGCCAAGTCGGCTCCATTTTCAAGCCGTTCGTCTACGCTACGGCGCTGCGCTATGGCATGGAGCGGTGCACGGAATTGCCCAACCAACGGATCTGCGTTGAAATGCCTGGCGACCAGCCCGACTGGTGCCCGGACAACAGTGATTTTGAGTACGGCGAGGTCGTGACGCTGGAGTACGCGTTGGCCAATTCGATGAACACCATTTCGGCCAACTTGATCAAGGAGTTTGGGCCTGAGCGGGTGATCCAATTGGCCCGTGCACTGGGCATTGAATCGGAAATTCCGGCCGTTCCATCCATTGCGTTGGGGGCCTCGCAGTTGACCTTGAAGGAAATCACTTCGGCCAACGCGGCCTTGGTCAACGGTGGCGTGTACGTCAAGCCGACCATCATCACGCGGATTGAAGACAAGTACGGCAACGTGATCTGGACGCCAGAACCGGTGCTTCGTCAAGGCTTGGATGAGCGGACCGCTTACACGGTGGTCGACATGATGAAGGGCGTGGTCGATGGCGCGTACAACCCCAAAACGGGCGAGCGAAAAGGCACGGGCATTCGCCTCCGCATGGACATCGAGCGCCGGCTTTACGACAACATCCAAGTTCCTATGGCCGGGAAGACGGGCACGACGCAGGGCCACTCGGACGGATGGTTCATGGGCATGACACCGGACCTGGTCACGGGCGTTTGGGTCGGCGCACAGGACCCGGCGGTCCGTTTCAGCACCATCGCCAACGGCCAGGGTGCGAACACGGCTTTGCCGATTTACGGATTCTACATGAACGCGGCCTACGCCGATGAGAGCCTCGGGTTGAGCCAAGCTGATTTTGTGCGGCCGGAGGGCATGGGATTGGATTCACTCGATTGCCGGCAATTGATGGAGCTCAACCAAGCGACGTTTGGCGGCAGCGGTGCGGGCTTTGACGACGACGATTTGTTTCAATGATCAACAAAACGACATGGCTATTTCAAAAGTGGTAACGGGCAGCGCAGCCGCGTGCACCGGGGTCCAATCGGGCATGACGCTCATGCTGGGCGGCTTCGGACTGTGTGGCATTCCCGAGTGCAGCATTGCCGAATTGGTGCGGCTGGAGGTGAACGATTTGACGTGCATCTCCAACAACGCCGGGGTGGATGATTTTGGCTTGGGCCTGCTCTTGCAGAAGCGCCAAATCCGCAAAATGATCAGTTCCTACGTCGGTGAGAACGACGAGTTTGAACGCCAGATGCTCAGTGGAGAATTGGAAGTGGACCTGATTCCCCAGGGTTCCTTGGCTGAGCGCTGCCGCGCGGGTGGAGCGGGCATCCCGGCATTTTACACGCCTGCTGGCTTTGGAACTGAAGTGGCGGAAGGCAAGGAAGTGCGGGAGTTCAATGGCAAACCCCACATTTTGGAAAGCGCCCTGACTGCGGACTTCGCATTTGTCAAAGCATGGAAGGGCGACACAGCGGGCAACTTGGTCTACAAGGCCACGGCCCGCAATTTCAATCCCATGATGGCCATGGCCGGCAAAATCACCATTGCAGAGGTCGAGGAATTGGTCCCAGAAGGCACCCTGAACCCCAATGAAATCCACACGCCCGGGATTTTCGTACAGCGCATTTTCCAAGGGGAGGGCTACGAAAAACGCATTGAGCAGCGCACCGTTCGCCCGCGTCAAACCAAATCAAACGCCTGAGCCATGCTGGATAAAAACGGAATCGCCAAGCGCATCGCGCAAGAAGTCCGAGACGGTTGGTACGTCAACCTCGGCATCGGCATCCCCACCTTGGTGGCCAACTACATTCCTGATGGGATGGAGGTGGAGTTCCAATCCGAAAACGGCATCCTCGGCATGGGGCCCTTCCCGTTGGAAGGAGACGAAGACGCCGACCTCATCAACGCCGGAAAGCAAACCATCACGGCCATGCCGGGCGCGGTGTACTTTGACAGCGCCACATCGTTTGCCATGATCCGCGGCCAACACGTCCAACTCACGGTGCTCGGCGCCATGGAGGTGGCCCAAAATGGGGACATCGCCAACTGGAAGATTCCGGGCAAAATGGTCAAGGGTATGGGCGGTGCGATGGACCTCGTCGCCAGCGCCGAGAACATCATCGTGGCCATGATGCACACGAACCGCGCGGGGCAGTCGAAGCTATTGAAGGCGTGTTCCCTGCCGTTGACAGGTGTCGGATGCGTCAAGCGCGTGGTCACCAACCTCGCCGTGCTCGACATTCGGGAAGGCGCCTTCCACCTCGTCGAGCGCGCTCCCGGAGTGACGGTTGATGAAATCATCGCCGCGACCGCCGGCACCTTGGTCGTGCCGGACGTTGTGCCGGAGATGCAGATCAGCTGAGGGCGGCGACCCCTTTTTCGAGGCGCGCCAGCGTTTCCGCTTTCCCGAGGAAGGCCGCAAAATCGAACATCGAAGGGCCGCCACCGGTACCGGTCAACACCAACCGGAACGGCAACAGCACGGCGCCGAAGCCGAGTTCACGGGCCTCCAAAAACGCCTTGAATTCACGCTCCACTGTGGCCGAGTCGAAGGCTTCGATTCCACGGAGTACCTCAGCGAGGTCGTTCAGGTAACCGGCTGTTTCGGGCTTCCATTTTTTGCGGACTAGTTTTTCATCGTAGGTCCCGGGCGCGTCGAAGAGGTAGGCGGTCGCCGGGATTTCGTGCAGGAACTGCACGCGCTCGAGGAACATGTCCAAAACCGCTTGGCACTGTTCGTCGGACCAGCTGTCCATTTTGCTATTGGCGGCTGCCTTGAGTGAATCGATCCACCGGCTGGTGTCGCCTTGGCGCAGGTACTGCTCGTTGAACCACAGGGTCTTGTCAGGGTTGAAACGGGCACCGGCTTTGACCA
>CALKYI010000373.1 GCA_938003665.1 uncultured Flavobacteriales bacterium | reverse complement strand
GGTAATTCGAGCCACCCAATACGAAACCAGCGGACAAAGGAGTATGCTGAGCGGCGGCGGTACCGGCGATCAACACCATCAAAACGACAGGGATTAATTGCTTCACAAACTGCATACGACGAAAATCTTACAGAGGTTGCAAACCCGGAAGCGATAAAAGACGGTGAAAGGCCTACTTTTAAACAGGGGTTTTCAACAATTTAGAGCGGTTCCGCCCTTCAGTTGTTGATAGATTCAAGGCGTTCGCTCGCTTCAGTCCACTTCTCAAAAGCGTCGTTCAGTTCTTGTTGGACGGCCTCATATTGGTAGGCCATTTCCGTCAATTTTTGGCGATCGTTCGGATCCAAGGAAGCCATGGTCGCGTCCATCTCCTTGAGTTGTTGCTCCTTTTCCTGGACGCGTGATTCGTATTTCTTGACTTGGTTCTTGAGCTTTCGCTCATCGCGTTCGCGTTGTTTCCGTTCCTGATAGGATTCTTTTTGTTGTGAAGGCGATTCCTTGGGCTTAGAAGCGGTGTTTTTAGCGACGGTTTCTCCTTTCTTGGACTCGTATGCTCGGATGCTTGTGGCGTGCTTCTCATGCAAAAATTGCTTGATGTCGCCGATGTATTGCTTGAGTCCTTTCGGTGTAACCTCGTAGACCAATTCGGTGAGGCCCGAAAGGAAATCTCGGTCGTGCGATACGACGATGAGCGTACCGTCAAAATCTTTCAGCGCGCCCTTCAAGACTTCTTTTGCCTTGATGTCGAGGTGGTTTGTGGGCTCGTCGAGAATGAGCAGATTGTACGGGTGGAGGAGGAGTTTGCACAGGGCGAGTCGTGCTTTTTCACCGCCGGAAAGCACCTTGACCTTTTTGTCGACATCCTCCCCAGAGAAAAGGAAGGATCCGAGGATGGCACGAAGCCGCTTGCGGATTTCTCCGACGGCAACTTCATCGAGGGTTTCAAATACGGTCAGGTTGCCGTCGAGCTCTTCAGCTTGGTTTTGGGCGTAGTAACCGATATCGACGTTGTGACCGATCGTCAGTTCTCCGCCGCTGTCCTCCAATCCCATAAAGATGCGCGTAAGCGTTGTCTTTCCAGCTCCGTTTTTTCCGACCAAGGCAACCTTCTGCTGTCGCGGGAGAATGAAGTCCAATTCCTTGAACACATGGAGATCACCGAAAGACTTGCTCAGTTCCTTGGCTTCGATGCTCACCTTCCCGGAGCGCGGAGCAGGGGGGAAGCGAAACCGTATTTCCGCCTTGTCGGCTTGGTCCACTTCAATCCGTTCCAATTTGTCCAGTTTTTTAATCAAGGATTGAGCGAAAGCGGCCTTATTCTTCTTAGCCCGAAACTTGTTGATCAGTACCTCGGTGTCTTCGATGTACTTCTGCTGGTTTTTGTAGGCTTGTTCTTGGCGTGTGCGCTCGTCCTCTCGCCAGACTTGGTATTTGGTGTAACTGGCTTTGTGATCGAATAACTTGATGGGCGTGACCTCAATGGTACGTGTGGTCAGGTTGTCAAAAAACGCGCGGTCGTGACTGATCAGCAAGATGGCGCTGGAGCTCTGCAGCAGAAATTGTTCGAGCCATTCGATGCTCTCGAGGTCCAGGTGGTTGGTCGGCTCATCGAGCAGCAACAAATCCGGACTGCGAAGGAGAAGCTTGGCCAATTCCACGCGCATCTTCCACCCCCCTGAGAACTCGCTCATGGTGCGCTCCATGTCGCTGGCTAAAAAGCCGAGCCCTTGCAGGATACGTTGGACTTGTTCTTCTTGCGACGCACCGCCCAGTAAGTCAATCCGTTCGTTGGCCGCTGTCAGTTCTTCAATGATGCGGCTGTATTCGAGGCTCTCGTAGTCGGTGCGGTTGGTCAACTCTTGACTCAGTGCTTCTACCCGCTCTTCCAGCTGCTGCGTTTCCGCAAAAGCACTCATCGCTTCTTCCAGAATGGTCGCATCCTCGTTGTGCTCCATTTCCTGTGGGAGGTATCCGACCTGCGCCTCTTTGGGAAGGCCCACAGATCCTTCGGAGGGTGTTTGCACACCCGCAATGATTTTCAGCAAAGTGGACTTCCCGGCACCATTGCGTCCTACCAGTCCTACCCGTTCACGCTGTCCGATGAATAAGTCGATGTGCTCGAACAGCGTTCGCTGCCCGAAATGCACGGAAATATTCGAAAGACTCAACATGGGGCGGCAAAGGTCGGTTACAACTGAGCATAAAAAAAGCCGGTCCAACAGAACCGGCCTTTCTTATGCTTTCTGATTTCTCAATAATGCCAGAGGTCGTGCTCAAGAAGGAAGAGCTCCTCCTTGATCCGCTCAGATTCCGCCAGGGCATCTAGGCCACGTGCGTAAGCTGAAATTGGACGATCATAAACATTCGATTCCTTGATGATGAAGCTGCTGAAGAAGCGCTTCTGAAACAAATCCTCGTACGTCCGGCGTTGGGCGTCGTTCATGGGGTTGAACGCATCCGCGTTTGCCAATACATAGCGGCACTCGGGGTAGTACAACCAGAACAACGTCTTGAATCCTTTTGAGATTCCGTCTTCATCGATTTCTTCGATGCGGGGTGCAATGCCGATGATGCGCACATAACGTTCACCGCGCTGGCGATCCCAAATCCAATCTTCCTTGATGAGGTAACGCGTGATCTTGGAAGATTCCAAAGTCACAGTTCCAATGCTATCGGGAAGGCGTTCGTTGGTGGTCAAGTCATACTTCTCGAAACGCACGGTTGGATTGAGCAAGCTGTCCACCTGATTAGGCGAAAGGGGATAACGAAACTCGTCATCGTCACCAGCGGGTCCAGTTCCGTACGCAACCAGTGATCCTTCTACCAGAAGCGCCGTACG
>CALKYI010000372.1 GCA_938003665.1 uncultured Flavobacteriales bacterium | reverse complement strand
GACCTCGTTGGCGGACTTGCGCGCTGATTTTCCAGGGAATTGGTCTGCGTGGGAGTCCTTCCTCGAGGCCATGGACGTCGATGCACGACTCCCCGAGTTGCCGGCATTTGGCAGCCAGCGTGAAGAGCTGTTTGTCGCCAATCGCGGCATCCTCAGCCTTTTCCATTCAATTCGTTCGGCAGAGGAGCGATTGGACAAGTACACGGTTGTAGCCCCGTTCGACGGGGTGGTGACGGCAGCGGCCGTGCGGCCCGGAGGCTTGGTGCGAGCCGGGCAATTGGCCGGGGTTTTGGTCGGGCGTGGGGCTTATGAAGTCAAAACAGCAGTGCACGCCAGGTACCTCACAACGATTGCGTTGGGGGATGCGGTGGCGTTTGTGGACGAGAACAATCAACCGGTGGCACAGGGGACGGTGCACCGCGTAGCTGGCAATGTGGATGCGGCCACGCAATCAGCGAGCGTGTATTGCCGTGTGCAGCCCGTTGACGGTAAATCCACCTTGCTCCGGGACGGCCGTTTCCTGACCGGAACCATCGCCAGCGAGCCGATTGCGGACGGCGTCAATGTTCCGCTGAATCTCCTCATGGACGGCGGCTCGGTTTACGCCGTGGAAGCCGAGCAATTGAAAAGAGTTTCCGTTGAAGTGGCGTTTGAGTCCCGCTCCGAGGCGATCGTACTGGGACTGGATTCCGGAACCGTGGTATTGACCGAGGCGGTGGCTTCGGCATTTGATGGCATGCCCGTTCAAACCACAGCCGAGTGATGCGCGGATTGATTCGCTATTTCGTCAAGTACAACCTGACCGGCGATTTGCTCATGATCGCCATTCTGGCGGCGGGCTTCGTGGGCTTGAACAACCTACGTTCCAATTTTTTCCCAGAGGTGGCTTCCAAAACCATCCAAGTGCAGGTTGTGTATCCTGGGGCCTCGCCCGAAGAAATTGAGGAGGGAATTGTGGCCAAAATCGAGGAGAACCTCAAAGGCATTTCGGGGTTGGATCAGGTCAAATCCGTCTGCAACGAGAACGCCGGCAGCATCACCATCGAGACCGTCTCCGCCGATGTGACGGACGAGGCGCTGCAGAACGTCAAAAACGCGGTGGACCGCATTGCGAGTTTCCCGGTGGGCATGGAGCCGCCCATCGTATTCAAGCAAGACGCGGTGGGGGTGGCCATCTCCTTCGCGGTCATTGGTGTGGACGACCTGAAACTCCTGAAAGAGGAGGCGCGCCGCATCGAGCTAGAACTGCGGGCCGTTGAGGGCATCTCGCAAGTCCTGCTCAGTGGCTTCCCAGATGAAGAAATAGAGGTGCGCCTGCGGCAAAGCGATCTGAACGAACTCAACCTGACCGTTGCGGAGGTAGCCGCTGCCGTGCGCAATGCCAACCTCGAAACCACGGGCGGTCGCCTCAAAACAGCCAACGAAGAAGTCATCATCCGCGGGCGTTTCCGGCAGTACGAGGCCGGCGCTTTTGACGACATCATCTTGCGGGCGGACGCCAATGGCCGGGTGGTGCGGCTCGGCGATATTGCCGACATCAGCCAGCGCTGGTCGGAGAACGACCCTTCGCGTAGTTGGTTCAACGGCGAACCGGCCGCAGTGGTCACCGTCAACAACCTGACGACGGAATCCATTCTGGACATCACCGACTATGTCCGCAGCTACATCGCTGCCTACAACGCACGCAAGGGCAACACACGCATCGAGGTCATCCGCGATTCGAGTACCGTGCTCAACCAGCGCATCGATTTGTTGGTGAACAACGGCATCATCGGGTTCATCCTCGTGGTGTTGTTTTTGGCGTTGTTCCTCAACATCCGCTTGGCGTTCTGGGTGGCTTTGGCGATTCCGGTGTCGTTCATGGGGATGTTCCTGTTTGCGGGGTACATGGGCGTGACCATCAACGTGGTTTCCCTCTTTGGGATGATCCTCGTCATCGGCATTTTGGTGGACGATGGCATTGTCATCGCGGAAAATATTTACCAGCATTATGAGCGCGGGGCCTCGCGGATGGAGGCCACTATTAACGGCACGTTAGAAGTCCTGCCGGCTGTGTTTGCTGCGATTGTCACCACCGTGGTAGCGTTCTCCTCGTTTTACTACATCGAAGGCCAACTGGGGGATTTCTTCCGCGACATGGCGACGGTAATCATCCTGACCTTTGTTTTTTCCTTGGTCGAAGGCGCCTTCATCTTACCGGCACACATCGGTCATTCGAAAGCCTTACGCAGGGACTTTGAGCCCAACCGCGTGGAGCGCTTCATGAAAAATTTCATGAACGGCATGCGCGATCGGTTTTATGCACCCCTGCTTCGGTTCAGCTTGAAGCAGCCGTGGATCATGTTTTGCATCATCGTGGCGATTTTCATGGTGGCGGTGCCTGGCTTAATCGGGAGCGGCAAGGTCAAAACCACCTTCTTCCCGTTCATCGAAGGGGACAACCTCACGATCAACCTGACCATGCAGTCCGGCACACGGGACTTCATCACCAAGTCGGAATTGGACCGAATTGAAGGCATCATCTGGGACGTCAACAGCGAATTGTCCGCGCAGCGCGACGACTCGTTGCAGATGGTTTTGGCGGTGGACAAGCGGGTGGGGCCGGCGATGCACACCGGTAACATCAACGTCCAGCTCCTCGACGGCGAACGCCGCAACATGCGGTCCACCGACATCAGCGCTATGGTGCGGGAGCGCGTCGGGACGGTGTTCGGAGCAGAAAACCTGAGTTTCGCGGCCTTCTCTCCCTTCGGGCGGCCGGTGTCGGTCTCGCTTTTGGGCAACGACTTGGATGCCTTGGAACAGGCCACCGCCGAATTGAAGGCGGCCATGATGAACAACCCCGACCTCAAGGACGTCACGGACAACAACCAAGAAGGCATGCAGGAGGTGGAAGTGGAGCTGAAACCGAGGGCGTATCAACTTGGTTTTACCCGCGCTTCGATCATGAACCAGATACGCCAGAGCTTTTTCGGTGCCGAAGCGCAGCGCCTGCAAAAAGGCCGCGACGAAGTGCGGGTGTGGGTCCGCCTGGACGAGCGAGACCGGCAATCCATCGGCGACCTCGAGTCGTTCCGTGTGGTGTCGCCGACGGGAGGCAAGGTGCCGCTGGCGGAAGTCGCCACCGTCAACATTGGACGCGGCATTACGGCGATTAACCGCCTGTATGGGCAACGGGAGGTTCAAGTCTCGGCGGACCTTGCCGGACCGCAGGTCAGCGCAACCGACGCCAACGCTGCCATCCAGACTGACGTGCTGCCGCCAATCTTGGCGCGCTACCCGAGTGTGACCCCGAGCTTTGAAGGGCAGAACCGGCAGGTGGCCAAATCCCAGCGCAGCATCGCGGGCGTGATGCCCTTGATTTTTGCTTTGATGCTGTTCATCATCATCCTCTCCTTCCGGTCACCGCTGCAGGGATTGGCGGTGTTTGGGTTGATTCCCTTCGGATTCGTTGGGGTGAGCATCGGCCATTGGCTATTGGACGCCCAGATCAGCTTGTTTTCCATCTTGGGCATGATTGCCCTGATTGGCATTTTGGTCAACGATGCTCTTGTGTTTGTTGCCGCGTACAACGTGAATTTGAAAAACGGTAAGGATGTCAAGACGGCCATTTGGGAGGCCGGCATGAGCCGATTCCGCCCCATCATTTTGACCTCGGTGACGACGGTGGCGGGCTTGGCGCCATTGATGTTGAACAAGAGTTTTCAAGCGCAATTTTTGATCCCCATGGCCATCGCGGTCGCTTTTGGTTTGCTGTTCGTGACGGTCATCATCCTGGTGCTGTTGCCGATCTATTTGCAATGGATCAACCCATTGCACCGCAGCTGGGTGTGGATCAAAAAGGGCACGTGGCCCGGCATTGAAGCGGCCGAGCCGGCTAACCGTGAAGAACAATCTTTCGAGGAATGAAGCACACGATTCAAACCCTCACCTGGGCCCTATTGATAGGCCACGCATTGACCGCGAGCGCGCAGGCACCGCTGCAGCGGGAAGAAGCCGTTGCCCTTGCCTTGGAACAAAACCTCGGGGTGCAAATCGCCCGATTCAATGTGGAGCTGGCCGAAGTCAACGATGCGTGGGGAGCCGCAGGAGCCCTGCCGCAAATCGGGTTGAACACGAACCTCTCGGGTGCCGTGAGCGATCAATCGGAAAACCCCACGTCGTTCATCCAGGAGCGCCTGGAGAGCCAATCCGTTAGCATCGGCGGCCAATTGAACTGGTTGGTCTTTGACGGGTTGGGCATGTTCGCCAACAAGCGGGCCCTCGAAACGCTGGTGAAACAGGCGGATGGCCAAGCCCGGTTGATCATCGAGCAAACCATCGCCGCGACCTTGCAGGCGTATGACGCCGTGCTTGTGCAGCAGGAGGTATTGGCCACGCTGGATGCTACAGTGGACGCTGCCGAGGCTCGATTGGATTGGATGGCGCAGCGGGTCGCATTTGGAGCGGCTGCCGAGTTTGATCGGTTGCAGGTCGAGAGCGGCTTGTTGTCTGACCGCTTGAGCCGCATGCAACAAGCCCTTGCGGTGGAGGTGGCGTTCCGCGCTTTGAACCAACTCATGGGTCAACCCATCAACACACCGTGGATCCTCTCCGAGTTGGAGCCGCCTTCGATGCGGGATTTCAACGGGCTGGAAGCCTTAGTGCTTTCCGATGGCACGACCATGGAGAACGCCCGCATCGCGGAATCCCTCGCCCGGACCGGTTTGCAGCAGGCCCAAGCGCGCATGAGCCCGACCATTGCGCTCACGGCGAGCCAAGGGGACCAGCGCAGCCAGTTTGCTGCGGGGGAGCTATCCGGAGATGGGCGGACCAAAAACATCGCCGCATCGCTGGTGCTGAACTTCAACCTCTTTAACGGCGGGGCCACGCGCCGCGGCATTCAGCAAGCGAAGTTGCAAGTTCTCGCCGCGGAGCAGTCCCTTGCCAATCAAGAGCAAGAGGTCCTGCGCATTTTTGCCGATACCCGCCAGCGCTGGCAGACGGCAGCAGACTCGTACGCCCTTGCCGTACAGTTGAAAGACAACGCCACCGCAAGCGCTGCGATTGCAGAACAACGCTTCAAAAGCGGCGCCATGAATTCGCTCGATTTCCGGGAAGTGGAGTTGCAGCGGTTGCGGGCGGAACAGTCGGCGCTGCAGGCGCTGCAAGCCTGGCTCGCAGCGGATGTGGAATTGGACCGCCTTGCCGGCACATGGGTCAAACCGATGGAGTAAGCTCGCATGCATAAAAAGATCCTCCTCATCGCATATTATTGGCCGCCGGGTGGTGGCATCGCCGTGCGGCGGTGGATGGGGTTGGCGAACGCATTATCCCGGAACGGGGTGGAAGTGCACGTTTTGACCATTGACCCGGCAAGTGCTGCGTATCAACAGGTGGATGAGTCCCTCGTTGATGAGATTGAGGAAGGTATCGAAGTGCACCGCGTGAAGGCCTTCAATCCATTCGCTGTGATCAAGAAAGTGGCGCCTTCAGCCATTCCCGGGGCTGCTTTTTCAGAGCGTAAATCAAGCGGGTTGCTGGGCCGCCTGTTGACGGTGCTACGCAGCCACCTGTTCATTCCAGATCCGCGCAAGACCTGGGTACGCAAAGCCGCCCAAAAGGGGTGCGCGTTGGTGGATGAATACGGCCTTCAAACGGTTATCACCACGAGCCCTCCGCAAAGCGTTCAATTGATTGGTCAAGGCATCAAACGCGCTCGTCCCAACATTCAATGGATGGCGGACTTTCGGGACCCTTGGACGGATATCTTTTACTATGAGCGCCTAGGACATAGTCTACTGTCCCGTCGCATTGACGCCGCCATGGAGCGCAGGGTACTGCAACAGGCCGATCAAGTCCTAGCAGTGAGTTGGGGGTTCCGTGATTTGCTTGCTTCCAAAGTCACATCGGAGTACCAAGGCAAGTTTCATGTATTGACCAATGGGATGGACTTCGACCCCATTGATCATGCAAATGTTTCTCGCAATCAAAACGGCCCCTTTCGCATCGTTCACACGGGCACCATTGCGCCAAGCTATGCGCCAGAGTTGGTTTTGGATGCCATCGCTGTGCTGAATGCTGGGGGCGAGCACCGTCCATTTGAATTTGATTACTACGGAGGTATTTCGGATGAATACCAAAAGGAACTTGAAGAGCGGTACGATTTTATTCGTTTCCATGGATTTGTAGCCCAGAACCAAATAGGTTCCATTCAACGCGCCGCTGATGTGCTGTTCCTGCTGGGCCCCGACGTCGAACAAAGCAAAGGGCACATCCCGGGCAAGCTATTCGAATACATGGGGGCTTTGCGGCCCATTGCTTTCTTGGGGAATCCTGGTGACGATGTAGCGCGCATTCTCAGTGAAACCCAAACCGGAGT
>CALKYI010000371.1 GCA_938003665.1 uncultured Flavobacteriales bacterium | reverse complement strand
GGCCTGGGTTGTTGGTATTGGATTGTCAAGCTGTGCAGGATTGCAAGACCCAGCAGGGTTGACCTGGGATCCCGGTGCGTCACCGGACTACACCTCGGATGCCGCCTGGCTTTCCCTTCCCGGTCGAACGGACGCATCGGACGCAGTACCCAAAAAATTACCTCTTGAAGCACAGGAACTCGACAGCCTGGACGTCGACGTGTTTTTTGTTCACCCCACTCAACTCTTCAAAGGGGAATACTGGAATGCGCACCTCGACAACCGCAAAGTCAATGCCCTCAACACGAAATTCCCCATGCGGCTGCAGGCGAGCGCGTTTAATATTGGTGGGCGTATGTACGCTCCCGCTTACCGGCAGGCGCACATTGGCGTGTTCACGTGGCAGGACAGCACCAGCTGGAAAGCCCTTGAACTGGCCTATGCCGACGTGAAGGCCTCTTTCGAGCATTACCTTGAGCATTGGAACGACGGACGTCCCATCATTCTAGCGGGCCACAGCCAAGGCAGTTGGCACATCCGTTGGCTGCTGCAGGAGTTTTTCGATGGCAAGCCGCTTCAGGAACAGCTGGTTGTCGCATATGCGCCCGGGTTTGACTTCTACACAACCGACTTCGAAGCCTTGTCCTACTGCGAAAACTCCGAGGAGACCGGTTGCGTGTGTTCATGGATGTCCTACGGGGAAGGGTATTTTCCAGGCTGGCTTCAATCGAACGGGCAAACCCCAGTGTGCACACACCCCATCACCTGGGCCCTCGAAGGAACCAATGCCATGGAAGATCACCAGGGCGTGGTCTTGCAGCAAATGCGGTATGCGTATCCATCGGCCATCGTAGCCCATATTGAGCGCGGTGTCCTTCAGGTGCATGAGCCAGAGGTTCCTTTTGGTAAGGCCTTACAACGCGACAATTGGCACGTGGGTGATATCAATTTGTTTTGGCTGAACATTCGAAACAATGCCAAACAGCGAGCACAGATTCATCGACAGAACATGTAGTCTAGCTAGTTGATTGAGTGTATTTATCGACAAAAGCGATAAAACACTTATATTGCAGAGTGATAACCAAATCTTCGACTGTGCGAATCACCTCAACCATTTTTACCCTGCTCATCCTGTGCGCCGCGCAGGTTGGTGTGCTGCATGCGCAAGACGATGCTCCTACGTTTTGCGATTCCATCCCGTACAATCCCGATTGGGATTGCGACGGCTTGATTTCCGCGTTTGACTTCCTCCCATTCTTCTCGCTGTACGCAACGCAGTTTACTCCAGACGCAGATTCATTGATTTTGCCATTGGATTTGGATTCCGACCCCACCAACGAATTGCAGTGGTTGGCCATTGAAGGAGATACCCTACGCCTGTTGTTACCTGACTCCACAGTCTATAGTTCACTCTACATAGGTGGAGCTGACGGAGCAGATGGCGCGAATGGTATGAGTGCCTACGATATCTGGCTTGAAGCAGGCAATACCGGCTCGATCGAAGACTTCCTTGCCAGCCTAATGGGAGCAACGGGCGCGGACGGCATGGACGGAGCCGCGGGTGCGGACGGCATGAACGGAGCGGATGGAGTTGATGGCACCAACGGGCTGGATGGCGCCGACGGTGCGGACGGACTCAGTGCCTACGAGATTTGGATTTCACAAGGAAATACAGGTTCAGAAAGCGACTTTTTGACCAGCTTGGTTGGCCCAGAAGGTCCACAAGGCCCGGCGGGAGAAAACGGCATGGACGGAACGAATGGAGTGGACGGTGCTGACGGAGCCGACGGACTGAGCGCCTATGAAGTGTGGCTCGCTCACGGTAACACGGGCACCGAAGACGACTTTTTTGCCAGCTTGACAGGGCCGGAGGGTCCACAAGGACCAGCTGGCCAGGATGGAGCGGATGGCGCCGATGGCATCGATGGAACGAACGGTACAGATGGAGCCGACGGGGCGGACGGATTGAGCGCCTATGAC
>CALKYI010000370.1 GCA_938003665.1 uncultured Flavobacteriales bacterium | reverse complement strand
AATGATCAACATCTGGAGGACAAAGCCAAAGTTGCGCTGGTCCTCAGGCAGCTTGTCCGCAACAAGCGCACGAAACGGCTCCATGCTGATGTTGATGGACGCATCCAACACCCAGAGCAGCCCGGCGGCCATCCACAGCGCAGAACTGTGCGGCATAATAAACAGAGCAGCCGAACTCAAGATGGCCCCAATCATGAAGTACGGCCGCCGCCTCCCCCATTTCGGGCTCCACGTACGATCACTCCAGTGCCCAATGACCGGCTGCACCAACAACCCCGTCAAAGGCGCCGCAATCCAGAGCCCCGGCAATTCTTCCGGACTGGCTCCTAGGGTCTGAAAAATGCGCGACATGTTGCCGCCTTGCAACGCAAATCCGAACTGGATTCCGAGGAACCCAAAACTCATGTTCCAGATCTGCCAGAACGAAAGTCGTTTTTGTTCTCGTGGCATAAGGGTAGTTTTTCGAACAGAATTTAGGACTTCGTGTCAAATGAACACCAATCCACTTATAAACAAAAAGCACCGGACGGTACGCCCAGTGCTTTTCGAGTTCAGTTCGCTATTCAGGACCTATTCCGGGCAGGGGTAGCTGTAGGCCGCTAGGAATTCCAGCAAGTCGCCTGAGCCGACCAAACCATTGCCGTCTACATCGAATGGACAGTTGTCCTCGGCCACCAATTCACAGCTGCCATCGTCCACGGTGGCTTCAGCGTTGTAGTTGGCCGCCTCCTCATAAGTGCAGCCCAAGACGTCGTATTCACATGAACCATCATCGTCCAATGCCAGTGGGCAGTAGTTGCTTGCCGCCTCATCGGTGCAGCCCTCGAAGGTGCATGAACCGTCATCGAATGAGGCCAATGCGTCATAATTCGAGGCGTTCTCATAGGTGCAACCGCCCGCAATGCAAGACCCGTCATCCACGTTGGCTCCGGGATCGTAGTTCTCAGCGTCCGGGTTGGTGCAACCAGGGTATTCGCACGAACCGTCGTCATCTGTAGCCTCAGAGTCGTAGTTCTGGGCTTCTTCATCAGTGCAGCCCGGAACTTCCAGCTGGTTACAGATGCCATCGCCGTCTTCGTCTTGCAGGCAGTTGCCGTCGCAATCGTAGAACGTCTCAGGGAACGTGCAAGAACCGTCGTCCGTGTTTGCCGTAGGGTCGTAGTTACACGCCGTCGGGAAGGTACATCCTTCAAATTCGCACGAACCGTCGTCATCAGTGGCATCGGCGTTGTAGTTGTCCGCCTCTTCATCTGTGCAACCGGGAACTTCCAGTTCATCGCAAACGCCGTCGCCGTCCGTATCGTTCAAGCAATCACCATCGCAATCGTAGTATTCAGCTGGGTACAAACACGTACCGTCCTCAGCCTCGGCTTCAGGGTCGTAGTTGCACGCCATTTCATCGGTGCACCCGAGAGCGATATCAGGGAACACCAAGGTCTCGTTCAACACCTGCGGGTTCTCCCCATTCTGTGCACGGTATTGCAAGTTCACCTGCAAGTCAACCTGACCTGTCGTGGTCAGCTGAGCAATCAACACCTGTCCGTTCTCATCGGGGAATGCCAAGGGTTCCATGTCCGGCAGCACGAACCAACTCGCTCCCAAGTCATTGTTCACTTCGAAGGCTCCACCCATCTCAAAGTTTGCAGCAGCTTCGTCGGTGCCTACCGTAGACAAGTTGAGGTCGCTGTTATCACCTCCAATCGTGAACCAGCTGTCGTACACCACGTCCGGATCAATCAAATCCGCGAAGGGGTTGATGTCGCTGGCAAAAGCCCCACCGATTTCATTCTGGTAGAAACTGGTGGTAGAAGCAATGCTCATGGGGTTGCCCTCCTGGGCGAATACCGCTGTAAGCTGATCGTTTGGATTGGTGAAATTGGCATAAACACGGAACGTGCGCATGCCCGCTTCCGGTTGATTTTCCGCAATCAACTCGTAGGACAGACCGTCGTAACTGGGCTGTGGGTACGCGCATGTACCATCGTCCAAAAGCGCACCTGGATCGTAGTTGTCTGCATTTGGATCGGTGCAGCCTGCGCCCGTGACCTCGACTTGAGGGAAGGTCAACGAAAGGCCGGTCACTTCGAACGATTCGTCGTTGCCATCACGCAATTGCAAATTGACCAAAGCGTCGGTCAAACCCTCTGTGGTGACCTGAGCCAACAGCACTTTACCGTCCACAGGCACTGCCTGCGCCGACGCACCCGGAATTAAGAACAAGGAACCGCCTAAGAACGTGTTGACGTCCAGTGCCCCTCCCGCTTCAAAGGCTGGAGTGAACGCATCCATGCCAACGGAGTTGGACTGATCTTCTTCGCCTGGTGCAGCACCAATGGCCAACCAAGAATCAAATTCGAGGGATGGCACCACGGCGAAGAAGGCCGGGTTGATGCCACTCGCGAACGGCGTACCCACCTCATCCTGGTAGAACGAAGTCGATGGAACCAACTGCCAGGGGGCCGCCTCTGTTCCGTACACCGCCGTCACTTCTACATCGTCAGAAGCAAAGTTGGCGTACAAGCGGTAGGTCGTCAGACCCGAGATGCCGTCTTCTGCATACACTTCGTACGACAGCGACTCAACCAGTCCATCCAACCAGATGCACGTACCGTTGTCCGTCAAAGCCTCGGGGTCGTAGTTGTCGGCAGTCTCCGATGTGCAGCCGAAGATTTCCAATTCATCACACAACCCGTTCTCGTTGATGTCGTTGACACAAGTACCGTCGCAGTTGTACAGTTCGTCCGGGTAGGTGCATGAATCGTCATCATCCGTGGCATCGGCATTGTAGTTGCACGCTGCGTCGTCCTGGCAACCGGGAATTTCCAGTTCATCGCAAACACCATCACCGTCGGTATCGTTCAGGCAATTGCCATCGCAATCGTAGTACTCATCCGGCCCGTTGCCATCGCAGCCACAAGCACCTTCTGGGATGCCGGTACCGCCGCAAACGCCACACTCGTCCAATTCGGCACACGACCCGTCCTCCACATTTGCTGCCGGGTTGTAATTGCACGCTGCAGCATCCGTGCACCCTTCAACCACCGCATCACCAGAACACCCGCAGGTATCATCGTATGCATCGTTGATGGTCATCGCGTCGCCATCGTCACAGGCGTCACCGGGGTAGGCACACGTGCCGTCGTTCACCTCGGCTTCTGGATCGTAGTTGCACGCTGCAGCATCTGTGCAGCCCGCAGGAACTTCTGGGAACGTAATTGTCAGACCATCTGTGTTGTAGCTGTTGCCTTCCAAGTCATCGTATTGGAAATTCATCACCAATGTGGCCACACCGTCCGTGGTCAGTTGAGCAACCAATACTTTGTTGTCATCGCCTGCGATCGCGTCGCCATTGGCGCCGGGAATTACAAACCATGATGCCCCCAAGAATGTATCCACGGTGAAACCGTTGCCGTTGTTGAAGCCATCCAAGTAGGCCTCCATGCCTACAGAACTGACCCCGCCATCGCCGGTTGTGTCCTCCGTGCCGATGGTAAACCAGCTGTCGTATTGCACTTCAGGGAAAACCGCGAAGAAAGAAGGGTTGATGAATTCACCAAAATTCGATCCCAGTTCCGTGTTGTAGAAACTGGTCGTAGTCACAACACTCAACGGCGCGTCTTGCGCTTCGCTGACCGTTCCGTAGACCGCAATGAGCTCATTGGTCGGGGCATCGAATGTTGCGTACACTCGGTAGGTCGTTCCGTATTCCGACGTCGCGTATTCTTCCACCTCAAGCCCCGCAGGACCCGTGGGAACCAAGGTGCCGCTGCATGAACAGTCGCTTTGGTATACATCGTCAATGGTATTACTGAAACCGTCGTCGCAGGCATCGCCGGGGTAAACACATGAGCCATCCGACTCTTCTGCTGCTGAGTCGTAATTGCACGCTGTAGAATCCGTGCATCCAAAAACAATCTCAAACCCTGCGCATTGGCAGTCATCCCCGATCACATCTCCGCCGGTGCTTGCATCCCCATCGTCGCAAGTGTCGCCCACGAAGAAGCAGCTGCCATCGTCCGTATTGGCTGCGCTGTTGTAATTGCAAGCAGACCCTGACGTACAGCCTTCGACTACCGCCTCACCGATGCACTCGCAGGTGTCGCCGTACACATCGTTGATGGTCATGGCGTCTCCATCGTCACAGGCATCGCCCGGGTACGTGCAGCTGCCGTCGTTTGCTTCGGCTGACGCATCGTAGTTGCACGCGGCGTCATCTGTACAGCCCATGGCCACCTCAGGGAACGTGATGGTGAGGCCGTCTGTGTTGTAGCTGTTGCCGGCTTCGTCGTCGTACTGGAAATTCATGACGAGTGTGACCACACCATCGGTGGTCAATTGCGCAACAAGCACTTTGTTATCATCTCCAGCAATGGCGTCGCCATTGGACCCTGGGATCACAAACCAAGAAGCTCCGAGGAAGGTGTCCACGGTAAAGCCATTGCCGTTGTTGAACCCATCCAAGTACGGCTCCATGCCTACAGAGCTAACTCCTCCATCTCCGGTGGTGTCCTCTGTTCCGATGGTGAACCAACTGTCATATTCCACTTCAGGAAACACAGCGAAGAAGGAAGGATTGATGAACTCACCGAAATTCGAACCCAAGTCCGTATTGTAGAAACTGGTCGTGGTTACAACGCTCAATGGCGCGTTTTGCGCTTCGCCCACGGTGCCATAAACGGCAATCAACTCATTCGTTGGCGCATCAAACGTCGCTTATACGCGGTAAGTCGTTCCGTATTCTGATGTGGCGTATTCCTCCACCTCAATGCCCGCTGGACCGGTGGGGACCAACGTACCCTCACAAGAACAATCGCTCTGGTAAACGTCATCGATCGTGTTGCTGAATCCATCATCGCAAGCGTCACCAGGGTAAACGCAGGAACCATCGGATTCTTCAGCCGCTGAATCGTAGTTGCATGCCGTGGCGTCCGTGCAGCCGAATACAATATCCACACCAGCACACAGGCAATCGTCGCCAATAACGTCGCCTCCTGTACTGGCATCTCCATCGTCACAGGTATCACCAATAAAGAAGCAGCTACCGTCGTCGGTATTGGCCTCTGCCGAATAATTGCACGCCGCTTCAGCTGTACAGCCTTCCACGATGGCCTCGCCAGCGCACGCGCATGCATCCGTGTAGACATCGTTAATGGTCATGCTGTCTCCATCATCGCATGCATCATCCGGGAAAACACAACTTCCATCGTCCGCCTCGGCAGCGCTGTCATAGTTGCACGCGGATTCGTCGGTGCAACCTCCAGCTAGTTCGGGAAATATGGCGGTCAGGCCGATAGCCGTAGACGTGTTCCCAGCTGCATCGTCGTATTGAGCGTTCAAAACGACGGTGATGATTCCAGTCGAGGTCAATTGAGCGACCAGGACGCGGTTGTCGTCACCGGAAATCGCGTCGGCTGAAGCGCCCGGAATGACAAACCAAGAAGCACCTGTGAAGGTGTCGACGGTGAATCCGTTTCCGGCATTGAATTCTGCGAGGTAAGGCTCCATGCCCACTGCACTCAATCCGCCCGTACCGGTGTTGTCCTCTGACCCAATGGTGAACCAGCTGTCGTAAGCGAGGTCAGGGAAAAAACCGATGAACGCAGGATTCAAATCTTGCGCGTAGTTCACGGAAGCCACTGGATCATGGAAGAACGTCGTCGTGGTCGAAACGCTCAAAGGAGCATTTTGCGCCTCTCCAACCGTTCCATAAATCGCGACCAATTCGTCATCGGGCGCATCAAAATTCACGTAAACGCGGTAAGTCGTTCCGTATTCCGATGTCGCGTGCACTTCCGCCTCTACACCGACGACGTCGGCCAAAGCGGGTACGGCCATGAGCCCTCCGAAGAAGGCCAAGAGTAAGTTTCGCATGGAAATTGAGTTACAGGTACTTGGTAGTTGTGAATCTGCAAACTACAATTTCCCCGATGATTGCGCAACTCGAAAGTGCGCGGTATCGGTTCCGCTAGCGCTTAAGCCGCTGAATTAAGTGCTGTGTGCTGGCATCGTGGCCGACTTCAGCACTTTCATTCGCCCACTCAGCAAGGATGTTTTTGGCCAATACTTTGCCCAATTCCACTCCCCATTGGTCGTAGCTGCAAACATTCCAAAGCAGGCCTTGGATGAAGATCCGGTGCTCGTACAAGGCTATCAATTGGCCTACATTCCTCGCATTCAATGCCTCCAACAAAATGAATGTACTCGGACGATTTCCTTCAAACACACGGTGCGGTGCAATCGCCTCAATCTCCGCCTCCGTTCGCCCAGTAGCCTCCATTTCCGCGCGCACAGCGGCTTCATTCCGCCCGCACATCAATGCCTCCGCCTGAGCAACGGCATTGGCCAACAACTTGGTGTGGTGATCGGTATAGGCGGAAAGCGGTGCATCCACAGCGATGATGTCCGCAGGGTGAATGTCCGTGCCTTGGTGCAGCAATTGATAAAACGCGTGTTGGCCGTTGGTCCCAGCCTCTCCCCACACCACAGGTCCCGTCGCGTGTTGCACGGGCAGGCCGTCTCGCCCAACGTATTTACCGTTGCTTTCCATATCGGCCTGCTGCAGGTAGGCGGGGAAGCGATCCAAATCTTGGGCATACGGGAGGACAACGTGGGTCGGGAACCCTAAATATTCGCGGTACCAGACGCCCAAAAGCGCACTGATGAGCGGCACATTTTCCCGGGCTGGTGCTTCGGCAACGTGCCGGTCCATCGCTCGTGCTCCGGCTAACAATTCACCGAATGCAGCGCTGCCAACGGAACACGCAATGCTCAATCCCACCGGGCCCCAGAGGCTGTAGCGGCCTCCGACCCAATCCCGGAATCCAAAGACATTCGCTTCTTCCACCCCAAACCCAACAGCCGCCGGAACATTCGTCGAAACCGCTGCAAAGTGCTCCGCCACCGGCAATGAAGCAGATTCAATCCACGCCTTTGCCGCATCGGCATTGGCCATGGTCTCCTGCGTAGTGAAGGTTTTACTGACTACGATGAACAGGGTTGACACGGGGTTCAAGCCTTCCAACACCGATTCCAAATGGGCGCCGTCCACGTTGCTAACGAAATGAACTATTGGACCGCCTTTGGACTGATTGCGCAACGCCTTCGTCACCATGAGCGGCCCCAAATCGGAACCGCCAATGCCAATGTTGACCACATCTTTGATGCGCCCATTCAACCGCAGCGCGTCGGCATAAGCCCCCATCGCTTCACGGGTAGCCAGCACCTCATCCATTACATCCTCTCCATCCACGGTGAATCCGTCGCCCGCTGCTCCACGCAGTGCCATGTGCAGCACCGCGCGGTCCTCTGTCTGGTTGATGTGCTGCCCGGCGAACAGTTGTTGCACTCCTTCCGCCCATCCGGCCTCATCAGCAAGGGCAAACAAAGCCTCCATGACCTCGTCGGTCACCCGGTGCTTCGACCAGTCGATGTACAGCCCATCCAGTGACGTGGACATGCGTTGCAATCGACTCGAGTCTTGAGCGAACAAATCACGCAAGTGCAACGCACCGACGGTCGAGGCCAACTCCACGAGGCGCTTGTGCGCAGCGGATTGGCGAAGGTGAAAGGGCTTCAGCATCCAGATCAGGCGTTGCGGTTGACGCAATTCAGGTCTTCAAAGGCCTGCTTCAAGCGCTCCACGAAATACCCTTCGCCTTGGCGCAACCAAACGCGTGGATCGTACTTCTTTTTATTCGGTACGTCCGGCCCTTCGGGGTTCCCAATTTGGGTCTTGAGGTAATCGATGTTGTCCGTCACGTAATCCCGGATGCCGCTCAAGAAAGCCCACTGCATGTCCGTGTCGATGTTCATCTTGATCGCTCCGTAGGAGATGGCCTCACGGATTTCTTCCACGGTTGAGCCACTGCCTCCATGGAAGACAAAATCAACGGGATTGGAACCGGTGCCGAATTTCTCCTCAATGAACTTCTGGCTGTTGTCCAAAATTTTGGGCGTAAGGGAGACGTTGCCCGGCTTGTAGACACCGTGAACGTTTCCAAAAGCAGCCGCAACCGTGAACTGATCGCTGATGGCGCGGAGCTCTTCATAAGCATATGCCACTTCTTCCGGCTGGGTGTACAGCTTGCTGCTGTCGATGTCGGTGTTATCCACACCGTCTTCTTCCCCACCGGTAACACCCAACTCAATTTCGAGGAACATGCCCAAGCCGTGCATGCGCTCGAGGTAGGGCTTGCACGTAGCGATGTTCTCCTCGATTGGCTCTTCGCTCAGGTCAATCATGTGCGAGCTGAACAAAGGCTGTCCCGTCGCTTTGAAATGCGCCTCGCTGGCATCAAGCAAGCCATCGATCCACGGGAGTAATTTGCGCGCGCAATGGTCGGTGTGCAAAATCACCGGAACACCGTAAGCCTTGGCCATGGTGTGCACGTGGTGCGCTCCGGCGATGGAGCCGAGCACCGCATTTTCTTGGTTATCCAACTTCAAGCCCTTGCCTGCATTGAACGCGGCGCCGCCATTGGAAAATTGGATGATGACCGGAGAATTCAGGTCGCGCGCTGTTTCCAAAACAGCGTTGATGGAATTCGTTCCAATGACATTGACAGCTGGAAGCGCGTAGCCGTTGGCTTGTGCGTCTTCGAACACTTCGCGCACCTCTTTACCCCACAGTACGCCTGGGCGAAATTTTTGACTCATGGTTAGCAATTTGGGGCACAAAACTAAGCCCCGCTAACGACATAGCTCGCCCAAATGGGAGCGAATCTTATTGGCTTATTCCTGAGTGGTCGCCTCCAGATTCTGAAGGGATTGGCGCGCCCATTTTGCCGCCTCCGAATCCGGATGGACTTCGATGACCTGCTGGTAGGTTTTCTTGGCCTGCTCGCGGTCGTTCAATTCCACTTCTGCAATGAATCCCACGAGGAAAGCACACACAGACCGCTTGTCGTAATTGGCGTAGTTGTCGTGGATGTCACGCAATTGGGTCATGGCCTCCTGGAACTTTCCGGCAGAGCGCAACAAATCTGCTCGCCGAAACAGAGCCTCTGGCGTAAATTCATGGTCATGGCAGGTGTTCGCGAATTGCGCGTACGCCTGCATCATTTTCGCCCGCAACTCCACATTGACATCTTCCCCACCAGCCAACAGGGACTGTTCCATGGCTTCCACTTCAGACAGCAACTGGGTACAGCTACCATCTTGCGCAGAATCGCACCCCACCTGCAAAAACGCCACGCAGGCCAGAACCAACATTCCTGCTCTCATCGTTTGCGCTTGGGAAGTTTCATGCGATAATCTGCTGGCACCTTGCCCAAGCCAATGTCCCGCAATTTGCCATGGAGCAACCGCCGCTTGATGGGCGTCAAATGATCCGTGATCAACACCCCATCGAGGTGATCGTTTTCGTGCTGGACAATGCGAGCAGCCAAGCCTGTCAACCGCTCTTCCACCAACTCCCATTTTTCATTGTAGTATTCTACCGAAATGGAGTTGGGACGCTCAACGCCCTCTCGAATTCCAGGGATAGACAAGCACCCTTCGTACATTTCCCCGGTGTCGTCCGACT
>CALKYI010000369.1 GCA_938003665.1 uncultured Flavobacteriales bacterium | reverse complement strand
TAAGCGAATACCGCTTGCAAGTGGCGACGGCCCAACGCTTCATCTGGGCGGGTCCAGACCCAGCCTTGCAGAAGCATGAGGTGGGCGTTTCCAAAATGCAGGTTGACGCCCAATAAGCTGGAAAGTTGGAGTTTTTCACGGGGATTCAAAGGTTGCACATGGTAGGCGCGCAGGCTTTGGTTGTGCGCCAGGTCAAGGGCCCCGGTCCATGCAAAGGCACCGTTGATGTGCCGCTGCGCATACGCCCCGGCGCTGAGCACGGGATGCATGGGGCCGCCGGGCAGATTGACATCCCGCATGCCCGTTCGGACTGCCAAGGCGTATGTCCATCGGTGTTGTGGCGTCGAATGGGCGTGAGCCACTTCCTGCGAACGGCTGTCATTGAGCAGCCCTCCTCGCACGCGGATGTGCACATTGTTGATGCCTAGATTGGGCAAAGCCAATGCGCCATTGGAGAAATGTGTCAGACCTGCACCCAAGGCAAGAAATGCACGGTCGCCCGATGCGATGGTGACGGATGTACCCAAATGCAGTCCCGCATTCCATCGGGTGCCGATGGCGATGGACAACGGACGATCAATGGGATCGTACGGGGATGAGGCCCACCCGATTCCTGTGCCCAACTCGGCATGCCAATGGGTCCGAATGGGAATCTTGATTAACCACAATGCGCTCGCGACGCTGCCAAGTTCGTCGCTTCCGCCGTTCAACCAGCCCAGTTCAACCCCTTGCCACACGGGACCGTGCTGGCTCCAGTTGGCTCGCCAACCCGCCCGATCCCAGTCTCCTCGCCGAATGCCTACGCCATGTGAGTGGCCGGTGACCAGGGCGAGCATTTCCGCTCGGTGGGGCAGGGCGTAGCCTTTGCTTACCTCCACACCCCAATCTGGGGTTTGGGCTGAGGCCATGGGCACGGCAAACCACGCAGCCAAGGTGGTCGCGACTCCAAAAACGATTCTGTAGGAGGTCCTCACGGTCCGAATTTAGCAAGGCATATCTTTGTGCCATGCACAGCATTGAAGAGAAACTAGCGGCATTCGAACGGCTGCTGAAGATTATGGGCGAACTGCGCGAGCAATGTCCATGGGACCGGAAGCAGACCTTTGAAACCTTGCGCCATTTGACGATTGAAGAAACCTACGAGTTGTCAGAGGCCATCATGGATGCCGATGAAGAGGAGATCCGAAAAGAGACCGGTGATTTATTGCTGCACATGGTCTTCTATGTGCAAATCGCAAGCGAGACGCCCCGTGAAAAAGGCTGGTGGGATATTGCCGATAGCTTGAATGGTATTTGCGACAAATTGATTGATCGCCACCCGCATATTTATGGAGATGTAGAGGCCAATGACGAAGAAACGGTCAAGGCGAACTGGGAGCAATTGAAGTTGAAAGAGGGCAAGAAGTCCGTGTTGGAGGGTGTCCCCAAATGGCTGCCAAGTTTGGTAAAGGCGTACCGAATTCAGGACAAAGTTCGTGGTGTCGGCTTCGATTGGGATAACGCTGACCAAGTATGGAACAAGGTCGAGGAGGAGTTGGGGGAGTTCCAAGCGGAGATAGCGGCTGAGTCGGATCGTGCGGCCGATGAATTTGGCGACGTTCTCTTTGCCCTGATCAATTATGCTCGCTTCAAAGGCATCAACCC
>CALKYI010000368.1 GCA_938003665.1 uncultured Flavobacteriales bacterium | reverse complement strand
CGGAGTTTAATTCCATCAGCAGCCACCAAGTGTCGCGCCGATGGCGCACGGCGGTACTTTTGCACGGGCTGACAAACCAGCAACAGAACGATCGCAACAGCGATGGTTTCCTCGACACCCCGATGCAGCAGAACTACGTGGTGCGCAACGAGTGGAAATTCACGGGTGACCGAGGCATCCGTGGTGAGTACGCTTTGACGGCCGTGCAGATGGAGTCGGCGGCGGGACAGACGGCTGCCATCGATGAAGGCACCGCTTGGTCCGACGTCATGGGCCTCATGAATTCCCCGACCGAAGCTGGTCGGCCATCACAACGGTTGATCGCGTGGAGGCGACGGCCAAAACGGGCTATGTTTTCCCTGACGCCGAATGGCGCAGCATTGGAACACAATGGTGTTTTTACGATCACCGCCAAACCCAGCGTTTTGGAAGCAATCACTATGACGGTCACGAGCGCTTCTTCCGCGGCAATGTGCTTTATGCGGACATCATCGGCAACACCAATCACAACTTCACAGCCGGCCTCAGCTACGTTTACAACGCCTTTGACGAGCAGCTTCAGTTTCAAGTCAACGACAGCATGAATGTCGAATTTGGCGTTGAGCGCGAGGAACAGGTGCCAGGTGTATTTGCCGAGTACACATGGTCCGGGAACGAGCGCTGGAGCGTCATCGGTGGCGTACGGTACGACCAACACAATTTGTTCGGCGGCATGTTGAGCCCGCGTCTCCATGCGCGATGGAGCGTCACGGAAAACGTGTCGTGGAAACTCGCGGCCGGTCGGGGCTTTCGAACACCCAATCCCTTCATGGAACAGCTTGGCACATGGGCCAGCCGGCGCCAGTGGTACTGGGGATACGATAGCCGGGGCCTTCAGCCCGAAATCGCCACCAACATTGGCACCAACCTTACGAGCAAGTTCCGCCTGAACTACCGCGAGGCCTCGTTGACGTTGGATGCCTACTCCACGCGGTTCGAAAACAAGCTCGTGGTGGACCTCGACCAGGCCACAGACGCCATTCACTTGTACAACCTGTCCGGGAGTTCTTTCGCCAACACGGCCCAAGCGGAATTCAATTGGGACATGCACCGCCGTTGGGACGTGCGTCTGGCGTACCGGTGGGTGAACGCCCACACGGACCGCATCCTCGGCAACCCCACCGAAGACCCGTTCGTCTCCAAGCACCGCGGTTTCAGCCAACTCAGCTATGCGTCTCAGCTCGACGAGCGCGAGGGCCAGTGGCGCGCGGATGCGACTTTCCAATGGATCGGTGCCCAACGCCTTCCCACCACAGCTGAGAACCCTGAGCCGTTCAGCCGCCCGGACTACGCCTCGGATTTCTACCAGTTGAACGCCCAAGTCACCCGCCAGTTCACACCGGAGTTCTCCGTATACCTAGGCGTGGAAAACGCACTTAATTACAAGCAAGACCGCCCCATTATCGGCGCGGACTACGGGGACAATCCCGTGGCGCAACAGGACTTCAACCAGTATTTCGACGCGAGCCTGGTGTACGGTCCCATCTTCGGCCGCATGTTTTATGCCGGGCTGCGTTGGGGCATCCTGCCTCCCAAGAAGAACGGGTGAGGTTCAGCGCAATGAGCGCTTGAGCAGACCGCCGCCGCTTCGGGCGCCCATCGTTTGTCGGCGCCGTGCCGCACTGGCGTTGTTGGGCCACGGTTCGCGACCGGGCAGGCCGTCTTCCGCGTACCGCGGATCGGGAATGTAGTCGAGCTTTTG
>CALKYI010000367.1 GCA_938003665.1 uncultured Flavobacteriales bacterium | reverse complement strand
CGTAGCCACGAAAGGCCCGGCTGCGGTCGATGCCCCCGATGCCCGGGTTGCGCAGGTGGCTCGGGTAGGACTCTACCCCGAATATGGAACGGTAGATGGCGTCGTCGCGGTCCGAAATGTCACCGAGGATGATGGCCATGTCTTGCATGTCTGCATCCATTTTGCCCAATCGGTCCTCGAGGAACGCAATCTCCCGGAGCTGAGCGCGGTCCGTCGGGCTTTCGAAGTAGGTGTCAAAAATGTAAATGCTACCAAATGAGATTAGCACCAGCACACCGACGCGCTTCACGGCAAGAAGGACGTAATCCTTCAGGTCGAACGGAACCTGCTCCATGCGGAGGGTTTGCTCGTTGTACCGGATTTTGTGAAAGCGCTTCGCCATTACCATGCAAATGTGCAAACTTAATTGGGTGCGCCGCGCGTTTGGGCGGGCCTTTTGTAGATTTTTGCAGTGAATAACCTCATTAATCGGGCTACATCCCCCTGACAATGGAATCAAAACTCATTCGCGAGCGCTTCCTCGAATTCTTCGCCTCGAAAGGCCACGAAATTGTTCCATCGGCTCCCATGGTCATCAAAGACGATCCGACGCTGATGTTTAACAATGCGGGGATGAATCCGTTCAAAGACCTCTTTTTGGGCAACAGCCCGGTGGTGCATCCACGCATCGCCGACACCCAAAAATGCCTGCGCGTCAGTGGCAAGCACAACGACTTGGAAGAGGTCGGCGTGGACACCTACCACCACACCATGTTCGAGATGCTCGGCAACTGGTCGTTTGGCGATTACTTCAAGCAAGAGGCCATCGATTGGGCGTGGGAATTGCTCACGGAGGTGTACGGCCTGGAAAAGGACCGCTTTTACGTGACCGTGTTTGAAGGGGATGCGAGCGATGGGCTGGAAGCGGATGAAGAAGCCAAGGGCATTTGGGCCAAATGGGTGCCCGAAGACCGCATCCTGCTCGCCTCGAAGAAGGACAACTTTTGGGAAATGGGCGAAACCGGACCTTGCGGACCATGCTCGGAAATCCACATTGACCTCCGCAGCAATGCAGACCGGGCCGCCACACCGGGCGCTTCCCTGGTCAACGCCGACCACCCACAAGTAGTCGAAATCTGGAACCTCGTCTTCATGCAGTTCAACCGCATGGCCGACGGTTCACTTGAACCCCTGCCCAACAAGCACATCGATACAGGCATGGGCTTCGAGCGCCTCGCGATGGCCATGCAGGGCAAGCAATCCAACTACGATACCGACGTGTTCCAACCGTTGCTTGACCGTGTCGCGGCACTGAGCGGCAAGGCATACGGCCGAACGGATAGCCAAGCCGACGTGGCCTTTCGCGTCATTTCCGACCACATCCGCGCGGTGGCCTTTAGCATCGCGGACGGCCAGCTCCCCTCCAACACCGGAGCGGGCTATGTCATCCGCCGTATCCTCCGCCGCGCCATCCGGTACGGCTATTCATTCTTGGATTTAAACGAGCCGTTCATGCGTGCCCTTGTTCCGACCCTTGCTGGTCAAATCGGCGATACACGACCCGACATGCACGCCCAACAGCAACTCATCGAACGCGTCATCTTGGAAGAGGAAGAATCCTTCTTGCGCACCCTTGCCAAGGGCATTGAACGCCTCGAGGCACGTTTGGACGAATTCAAAAGCACCAAGGTCCTCCCCGGCGACGTCGTTTTTGAACTGTACGACACCTTCGGGTTCCCTGTGGACTTGACGGCGCTCATGGCCGGCGAACAAGGCGTCGAGGTCGACGAGGCCGGATTCGAAGCGGCCATGGAAGCGACCAAGGCCCGAAGCCGAGCCGCGGGCAAACTCAGCACCGACGATTGGGTGCAAGTGCACAATGACAGCGAAACCACTTTCGTTGGCTACGACGCGCGCGAAGCGGAATGCCGCATCCTGCGGTACCGCGAGGTGAAAGCCAAAAACAAGCAGTTCTACCAAGTCGCGGTCTACACCACGCCCTTCTACCCGGAAGACGGCGTACAGATCGGCGACGCAGGAACACGTACGGCGGAAGGCGGTAGCGTAGCGGTCTTCGACACCAAGAAAGAAAACAACCTCATCGTTCATTTCGTGAACGAACTGCC
>CALKYI010000366.1 GCA_938003665.1 uncultured Flavobacteriales bacterium | reverse complement strand
CACCTTGATGTGCGGCACGTCCAATCCAAGCGCCGCTCGGGGGCCTGCAGTTAAGGCCCGAATGATGGCGTTGTGAGCGTCCGAAGCATCCGACAGCCCCGCAAGGGCAACCGGGAACACCGATTCAATTCCGGCCATGCCGTTGGAGGCGAGCATGAATTCCACGTCGTGGTGCTCAAGGTCTTCCGGACGGTGGTCGGAGATCAGGGCATCAATCGTGCCATCCAATACGCCTTGGCAGAGCGCCAATCGATCAGCTTTTGCCCGGAAAGGCGGCAGGGTTTTCAAGGTGCCATCGAAGGTGCTGAGGTCTTCGTCCACAAAAAACAGGTGGTGCGCCGAAGTCGCGCATGTGACGGACAGTCCTTCGCTTTTCGCCTCCCGAATCAATTGGACAGACTCCGCTGAACTGATGCACGAGAAGTGCAATTTGCCGCCGGTGTAACGCAGAATGTCGAGGTCGCGTTTGATGCGCATGGTTTCCGAGGCCGTTGGATTTCCGACCACGCCCATGTGCGTGCTCGTAATGCCCTCGTGCATTTGTGGGTAGGCGTTCAGGCCCAATTCCAATGGGCACGTGACAATGGGATGGGGCAGGCCGTGGGCGTATTCCAATGCGCGGCGGAGCATTTCCACCCCGTTGAGTGGAGCGTCATCCGAGAAGGCGACCGCTCCCGCATGCGCCAAATCGCGCATTTCGGAGAGCTGCTTCCCATCGCGTCCCTTGGATACGGTGCCCATTGGCAGCAAGTGGGCTTCTAGCCCAGCTGAACGCGCGATGAGGTAGGCGATGTTGGACTTGGTGTCCGGCACAGGATGTTGATTCACATTCAGCACGACGTGCGTGAATCCCCCAGCCTTCGCGGCACGCAACCCGTTTTCCAAGCCTTCTTTTTGCTCGTATCCAGGGTCTGCAAAATCCGCTTGCAGGTCCATCCAGCCGATGGACAGATGAGAACCGGGTTCATTCCATTCGGTGGCTTCCGGGGAGGAAGAGATGGCATCTTGAATGTCCACGATCACGCCGTCCCGAACGAGCACGTCCTTCGTCGTGCCGTCGTGTGGGCCATTGGGGTCGGTGATGGTTACGCCTTTGATGATGGTTTCCATAAGCGGAGAAATAAAGTTTCAGCAGCAAGCGCCGCTACAGCGATGAGGAGCAACGCCTTCCACAAGGGGACGCCTTGCTCCATGCGTTGAATGATTTGAGGCAACATTGAACTGGTTCCTGCGAGGATGCGCATGGGTGGCCACGGCAGGGCGTTCCAAGCGTCTTCAAATTCCGTCACGTCCCAAGCGTGGTGGTCTGATTCTGCACGGTCTTGGTTCAAGCCGATGGCCGCAATGGCCGTTGTGCCATTCAGGAGGGTGTAATGACCGGTTTCGAATGGCACACCGGTGAGGTTGATCCGGGCGCGCTGCCCAAGTTCGCGGACTTCAGGCAGCCACTTCGCCGCCGATTCGGCTTGCGTTAAGCCCCATCGCTGGGGCCCTTCCATGGACCACTGCCCTTCTCGGCTGACCGGTGCGGCCACGGCCCATGCCTCAGTCGCTCCCAATTCCGCTTGGTGAATTACGTGGGAAGAGGAGCACTCGGCGATACGCAGGACCAGCGGCACCCAGAAGGCGTGCCGAATCAAATTGGTGGTTTCAGCTGCTGCACCGGAGTTGAGCACAAAAGCTTGACCTCGGCCCTGGGGGATGCGGGAGAAAAAGGTCCGTCCCGATTCGGTGGTGGCAAGGATTTCTTCTCCGGGAGCCGCAGGTCGGTTCCAAATGGCCTCGATGGTCGGCAAATCAATGCGGTCTGGGGCTTGCGCAAACATGTCCGTGAAAAACGGGTGATCCATGTTCAAGTTGATGACCCGGTCCGATTGGTCGATCCATCCGGCACCCTCCGACAGGCCAAACGCTGCAAGTGCAGAACCATTTGTGGCGTTCTTGGTCGGCATCAAAACGGCCGTTCCGCCTTCTTCAACGTAAGTTTCAAAGGCATTGTAGAAGCCAGAACCGGATGCAGGCCAATCGTTGAGAACAACCACTTGCTGTCCGGCGAAATCTCCCGGAGTCCATTGGGTTTGGTACGTTACCCGGTACAGTCCTCCCGCGGTGTTGTATGCGCGACGCAACGCGGTGTTTACGTCTTCAGCGTCATTCGAAGCGAGCACGAGGATGTTGATTTGATCCAACACGTCGTACCCAAAATGCCATTGGTCGTCGAAGCGTATCGGCGCATCATCCACTTCCACGGTAGCCGATTGAATGCCCGCAGGACCATGGGTGAAGCGCAGCACCGTATCGGTTGGGATGCCGGGTACGAGGTTGAACGTACCGATGGCCACGCGTTCGCCGTTGACCCGCAAGTTCATGGGGATGCGGTCGACCGATGCGCGTGAGTTGTGTTGCATGCGCACATGCAATGCCGCTTGCCTTCCTTCGATGCGGACCGGCTCGTCGAACCACACCGAATCGACCCAGATGTTCGGGGTGCTGCCCGCCAATTCGGGCACAAAAAACCACTGGATGGACGAGTCGGGCGGCGTGGCCTCGTCCGATAAGTCATGAGTGGAGGCCTGAAGGTCACTGAATACGTACGCTGATGCACGTCGACCGGGCGCTTTGCTAAGTTGGTTTTCGATGCGCTCGATGACAGAGCTGAGCGGCTGCGTGTGGTGCGTCGGTCGAATGCCTTCGATGCGTTCCACCGCTTGATCACGGGTCAAGAACGCTTGGTCCCTGCCTGAAAACGCATTGGTGAGCACCTGAAACTGGTCCGTGGGTTCGTATTGCTCCACCACCAAGGTCGCTTTGTTGCGGGCGGATTGGAGCAGCTGGCCTTCTTCGCCCATGCCCTCCATGGACAGGCTGTTGTCGACGTAGATGGAAACCGCATGTCCAGCCGTAGCAGCGGCCGTGGGCTCATCTCCTTCAAACCACGTGGGTTGAGCAAACGCCGTGATGAGTGCAGCGAACGCCAACAAGCGCAGCATCAGGACCCACCAGTGTCGAATTTGCTGGGTTGCCCGCGCATCGCGCTGAACATCCTTCAGAAAGGCGACCTGTGAAAAACGAACGCGTTTGAACCTCCGGAAATGAAGGAGGTGAATGGCTATCGGAATAGCCAGTGCACCGAGACCCCAAAGTATTTCTGGATGCACAAATTCCATTCTCCGCAAATTTAGCTCCAATTTTGCGTGTGATGGCGCAGCAAGCAGCGAAGGATGAAAAAATACACGTCTCGGATGACCTCCGGGACTTTTTGCTCGAAAAAGCAGCTGCTTATGAGCGGCCGGACTTCATTCCTGCCGATCCCATTGCCATCCCTCATCGGTTTTCTCACAAGGCGGACATCGAGCTCGCTGGGTTCATCGCAGCGACGTTGGCATGGGGCCAGCGCAAGACCATTTTGGCCAGTGCCGGAGCTTTCATAGATCGGTTGGACGGCGCTCCCGGTGACTTCATGCAACACGCAACGCCAGCGGATATACGTACCGCGGCGAAAGGGTTCGTTCACCGCACCTTTCAGCCCCGAGACGCTGAGGTATTTTTGCATGCTTTGCAAGGTTTGATCAAGGATTTTGGAGGGCTCGAGCGTGCCTTTGTGCCGGATGGGGAATCCTCACAGGAGGCCTGCCTCACCATTTTTCACAACCGCTTTTTCGAGGCTGCTGCAGCGCGCGGTTACGAAGCGGGCCGCACCCGCAAGCACGTTGCCACGCCTGTGCGCGGCTCTGCGGCCAAACGGTTGAATATGTACCTGCGGTGGATGGTTCGGCCGAGCCGGCGCGGGGTGGATTTTGGCATCTGGCATCAAATCGAAACCAGCCAATTGATGGTACCGTTGGATGTGCACACGGGCAATGTGGGCCGAAAACTGGGGCTGCTGGGCCGAAAACAAAACGATTGGCGGGCGGTTGAATTGCTCACGGCTGCCTTGCGCGAGGTGGATGCGGATGACCCGGTTCGCCTTGATTTTGCGCTGTTCGGATTGGGCGCCATCGAGCAATTTTGAAGAACGAAACTGTGAAATCACCGCGCCGCACATGGAACCGTCGCTTGAAGACCACGAAGGACGGATCGCCCACATTGCAAGTGGTCGAGTGGGGCGTGGCGTACCACAGCATCCACGGTGCGCTGACCGAATCCGAACACGTTTTCATCGACCGGGGATTGGAGCGGTGGTGGACTGACAACCGGGGGGAAACTGATTGCATTCGCGTCCTTGAAATTGGCTTCGGTACAGGCCTCAACGCAGCGCTCGCTTGGCAATGGGCTGAGCGCCGGGGCGTCGCACTGGAATACGTGGGCTTGGAGCCCTTCCCATTGGAGCCCGCAGAGGCAGAGGCGTGGGCGGCCTCAGGACTTCCGGAAGACTTGGCGCAGCGCATGGGAGCCCTGCACCAAGATGCAGCCGGGCCTGTGGGCTTAAAGGCTCCGGGATTTTCTGCAGTCGTCGTACGGAACACACTGCAAGATTGGGGCGGTGGAGGTGCATTTGATGTCTGCTTTTACGACGCATTTGCACCCACCCAGCAGCCTGAACTCTGGGAGGTTGAAATTTTCGAAGGACTGTTGTCGTGCATGAATCCGGGTGCGGTTTTGGCCACGTATTGCGCCAAGGGCCAAGTGCGCCGCAACATGGAGCGTGCCGGTTGGAAGGTGGAACGCCATCCGGGTCCTCCGGGTAAGCGCGAAATGCTTGTGGCGTGCAATGTTCCGGTCTCCCAATGGAACGTCCGCTGCTATGCTCTGATCCTGAACCCTGCGCGGACTCACATCCTCGTGGCGCGTGAACGGTTTCCCGATGGGTCGGTCGGATGCAAATTTCCCGGTGGCGGCGTGGAGCTTGGTGAGGCTTTGGTGGATACATTGTGGCGGGAGTGTGCGGAAGAATTGGGTTCAACAGACGGTCTCTCGTGGCTGGGCCATGCCTACACCAATGATTTTTTCGTCCGCAGCGCCTTCCGAGAGGACGAGCAAATCCTCGCGGTTTACCATTGGATGCAAGCCGACCATGAAGGCATTGCGTGGTGGGACGAAAAGCCGGCAGGTGTTGCCGCGTCAGAGCCGCTGCTCGAAATGAACTGGGAAGCTTTGAGCGAGTTGACGCCCGATGCCATGCGGTTCCCCATTGACCGGCATGTAGTGGCGAATTTGAAGGCGTGGCTGGCGGCTATCCAATCAGGCCCAAGCGCTGGTTGACGCAATCGTCGATGCGTTGGTAGAGGTGTGCCGGTGAAAACGTGCGCCACCCGAGCTCACTCAATTCGCCTCCCAGCACAAAGTAGCTATCTAGGTCAATGGCCTTCATGTCGTCAATGACGTGCTCTCGGAAGTTCAGCAGGGCAATCCAACCGTCGTCTTCGGTGACTTCATCAAACCACTCTTCGTAGTAGCAATCGTCGCTGAAGTGGAAGTTGAGCACATTCTCTCCGATGAGGATGTAGCGGTGGATGCCCTCGGCCGCCAGCACGTCAATCACCTCCCGCTTGAGCTGCATGATGTCGTTGTACAAGCAATCATTCCATTCGCCGATGAACTCGATGATGGCGAAGCGTTCGTCGTAATCGACAAACAGGATTTTGCAAAACAAGGTGGGCGAGTGGATGGAGTCCCACTGCGGATGGATGAAGTAATTGTAGACTTTGGTCGAGTACTCAAATTCGCTGTAGGTCCGATCAAAAAAGGGACTCCGCGGGTCGTTGCTCGCTACGTAGTGGTTGCGCCACGCGTAATACGGTTCCAGGGTGTGCATGGCCTATCCTCGTTCGTTCAACTGCTCAATCGACGCGCGCACGTCGTTGGTTTCCTGGAGGGACGCCGCAGCCTCCTCCGCCGAAACGCCTGTGGCTTCTTGGATCATGCGGATGCCGCGTTCTTGAAGTTTGGCATTGGAAGGCTTCATGTCCACCATTTTTGAACCCACCACATGACCGAGTTGAATCATGGCTGTGGTGCTGATCAAATTGAGGATCAACTTGGTGGCCGTTCCAGCATTGAGCCGGGTGCTGCCCGTGACGAATTCCGGTCCGGTCACTGCCACCATGGGATGATCGGCGACCTCCACCACGGCTGAATCGGGGTTGCACGTGATGCAGGCCGTCAGAAGTCCCGCCTTTCGGGCCGCCTTCAGTCCGCCCACAACGTAGGGCGTTCTTCCAGAAGCGGCGATGCCGACCAGGGTGTCCTGTGGAGTCGGTTGTGCGGAGGCGAGGTCGTTCCACGCGCCGTTGGGGTCGTCCTCAGCGCCTTCCACCGCGACCCGCAAAGCGCCATCTCCCCCGGCAATCCACCCTTGCACTTTACTCGGGTCCACCCCAAACGTGGGCGGGCATTCGCTGGCATCGAGCACGCCCAATCGGCCACTCGTTCCGGCACCGATGTAGAACAATCGACCGCCTTTTTTCATGCGGGGCACCAAGGCTTCGATAAATTGCTGAATCGGTTCAAGGCTCGCCGACACCGCATCAAACGCCGATTGCGTTTGTCCGTGCATGGCCGCGACCAATTCCTCAATGGATTTGGCCTCCAGCCCTTGGTGTGGGCCCGATTGTTCGGTTGGGGGGAGGTGGGATTCGTCAGCGTGCATGCAGGTGTAAAAATACGCGGATGCGGCGTGAATCAGGCACCGGCGTTCCACCAGTTCCATGCCGCTTCTGCTTGCGCAATCAACATGGGTTTGCCGTTCATTGTTTTCGCTCCGGCGGCTTCTGCACGCTTGAGGAACGCAGTCTGCGCCGGGTTGTACACGAGGTCCACGACGAGGTGCTCAGGCCCCAGTCCTTCCCATGGGATTTCGATGCTCGCTTCGGTGTCTGGGTAGGTGCCCACCGGGGTGCATTGCACGACCAGTTTGCAATGCTTGAGGTAATCGGCATTCAGGGTTTCATACCGCATCGATTCCCATTCAATGGGCGAGCGGGTCACGTGAATGACCTTAACGCCTAGGGATTGCAAGCCGAATCGTACGGCTGCAGCCGCGCCCCCGTTGCCCAAAATCAAGGCCCGCTCGTGAGCAGACGTAAAAAAGGGGCGAAGGGATTTCATGAAGCCCTCCGCATCGGTGTTGTGTCCGACCCACCCATCCGGCGTGGGCTTGATGGCGTTGACCGCACCAATTGCTCGGGCCGTTGGCGTCAAATCTTGCAACAACGGGATAATGGATTGCTTGTACGGGATGGTCACGTTCAATCCCGTCAAGGCCGGTGACGCTTGTGCTTCGGTTTGCAACCATTCCTTGAAGCCGTCGAGGTTCGCGCGTTCGAACCGTTCGTACGATGCATCATCGATGCTCCAAGCGTTGAATCGGTCGGCAAACAAGGCCGGTGAATGGCTGTGGATCAAGGATTGACCAAGGACACCAAACCGGCGTGTGATGCTCATGCGGCCAAGCGGTTTCCGAGCCGCTGCAAGGCAACGACCAGCCCTGCACCGGCTGCAGCACAAGCGAGGCAAATGAGCAATTCACCTGACTCTGGCCAGGCATTCGTTTGAAGCCACGTTTCACGGCCGTCGCTGTGGGTGTGAAGGAGGAGTGCGTTTTCCTTCCATGGCCAAAGGGCTTGCAAGGAACCCAGCAACAAGCCGGTCAACATCGCCATGACTTGGTTTCGAGCGCGGGCGAGCAACGCTTTGAGGCCTTTGCTGAACCCCAACAGCCCGCTGACGGCTCCAGTGCCCACCGTGGCGATGACGACGAGGTCGAATTCCTTCAACGCACCGATGACTGCACTGTATACGCCGAGAAGGAGCAAAATGAAGCTGCCGGATATGCCCGGCAAAATCATGGCGCAGGCAGCAACGGCTCCACATGCAAACAGGTACACCAGGCTCGGTTCTACCTGAAGCGGCGGCAAGGAGCCCACGCCGAAGGTGATGGCCGACCCCGCGATGAACAACGCTGCGATTGTCGCATTGCGCTGCGTGATTTCGCTGCCGACTAGTGGAATGGACGCCGCAACCAGGCCGAAGAAAAAAGCGAACAAGGCAGCCTTGTTGTGTTCGAGCAAATGGTGGAGGAGGCCGGACAAGGCGACAATGCTGGTGCCTATTCCTGCGGCCAGTGCGATCAGGAAGGGGGCGTTCAATGCTTTCCAGACCCCTTGAATCCCCTCGTTTTTCCACGTGTCAACCAACCCCAAAGACACGGCCGAAATCGAATGCAATAGGTCGTCGTAGATGCCCGTAATCAATGCAACGGTGCCGCCAGAAACGCCGGGCACGAGGTCTGCGGCCCCCATGGCCATGCCGCGCAGAAAAATCCCAAAGAGGCGTTTCATCCCACTTCTTCTTCGGGAGAAAACGCAGCACACCAAGCGGTGATGCCGCCCTCCAAGCTGTAGAGGTTGTCGAACCCGTATTTCGTCATCAGCGCACTGACGGTCGCTGCCGAACGCGCACCGGCACGGCAATACACCACGACGGGATGCGACCGCGGAATCTCGGCTTGCCGGCTCAGGCAAAACGCCATGGGAATGTGAACTTCCGTCAGCCGGCTGACTGTCACCTCATGGATTTCGCGGATGTCCAAAAACGAAAAGGCCTGTCCATCCTGCTGCCATTGCTGGACTTCACGGGGGGTGATGGTGGGGACGGGAGGCTGCATGGGTTAGGGGTTGGGGTTAGTCTTCCTCGATGGTGTCGCTGACAAGGCGTTTGCCTTCTGCCAACGCATCGGGCAGGTGCTCGAAGAACGTGTCGCCGCGCAGTCCGAGCCGCAAGCATTCCAAGGGGATGAGGTCGTTCGGTCCGATGTTGCCGAGGTTGACGTTCGCTCCGAATTGACGAAGGAACCACACTTGCTGGGGCTTTTTCGGCGCCTCCCACAGAATGTCTTCCAGCGCGACGTTCGCCAAGATGCGTTTGACGAGCTGTACGTGGGCACTGCCGTTGGGGCGGTAGATGCCGACGTTGCCGCTTTCACGGGCTTCGGCGATGACTTTGAAGCTGCCAGCTTGCAATTCATTGCTCATCATCCGGATCCATTTGGCCGGGCTGATGAGGATGCCTTCTTCTTTGGAACCCACCTCTGAAAGCACTTTGTAGTTCTTGCTGAGCTTGTTGATGAGCTCGCATTTTTCGTCGTGGGGGATGACCATCGATCCGTCGCTGACTTCCAGGCAGGTGATGCCCAGGCTGTCGATGAAGCGGAGGTAGTTGTCGACTTCGTTGCGGACGTAAAACGCCTCGAACAATGTGCCGCCACAGTAGACGTCAAATCCGGCTTCGTGGTAGCGTTTCACCTTGGCGCCGACATTGGGGGTGACCAATGAGGTGCCAAAACCGAGCTTCAGCAAGTCAACGAGTTCGCCACCGGTTTCGATGAGGTCCTCGGCTTGCCGCAGGCTCAAGCCCTTGTCCATCACCATGGTCAAGCCATTGGTGCGGGGGCGTGTGGTGCGTTCGGGCAGATGCGAAATTTCGAACATGGTTTAGGGTTTAAATCGTTCAATCCGTTCGATGTAGCGCGCATCATTGGCAAGCGCAGGTAAGAAATTCAAGAGAATTTCGGACTGATCATAGTGGTGTGTCAAAAGAAATTCAAGCAGGTCAAAAGCTGCTTTGTGTTGGCCTGAAGCGTACAAACTGATGAAGCGTCGGTAGCTCAGGTTGGGCGCTTCTTCAAGCGCTGTCAATCCATCGTCAATCACGAGCAACGCATCTTCATGCCGTGCGGCCAACTGCAAGTTGTCCACGCGCTCCAGCCATAGCTCTTCGTGCCGGATGTCCAGCAGGAGCCCTTGGGTGTAGACCTCCTCGGCCCGGTCGTGCTCTTCGCGTTTTTTGAGGCACGTGGCGAGCAGGAGGTGGTAATCGGCGTGCTTGGGTTCGATTTCCAAGGCTTGTTCGAAGTAGGAACATGCTTCACCAAGTCGACCTCGCATGTCGGCGAGCACGCCCAGTCCGACAAACGCATCAGCGAACTTCGGGTCCAGCTTCAAGCTGTCGCGGTAATAGGTTTCCGCGCGTTCGAGATCGCCAATCCGCTCGAGGCATTCGCCCATGTAGCAGCGTGTGCTCGGTGACGGATCTTCAAACGTCAGGGTCTCTTCGTAGGTGTGCAGCGCATCTTGGTAGCGTTCCATGGCCACCAAGGCCTCGGCTTTCTGGTGGTAGGCGGGGCCAAATGCGCTTTCGATGGCAATGGCAAAATCGTACGCATCAATGGCTTGGGTGTAACGGCCACATTGCTGGAGCGCATTGCCCATGCTGTACCAAGCGGCAAACGAGTATGGCTGCTTTTCGAGGAATTGCTCGTAGAAAGAAGCCGCCTGCTTGAATTGCCCGGTGCGCTCGTAGCAAAAGGCCAGTTCGTAGACGGCCGTTTCGTTCAAGGCATCTTCCTCGAGGGCTTCATGCAGGTTGCGGATGGCCTCCTGCCAGGCGCCCATGTTTTCAAATTCCAGTGCGATGTCGATGCGAATCTCCCGCTTGGCTTCTTTGTCGGCGAAGACCAATGCGCGCTTGAAGCAGTCAATAGCCAGCTTGTGTTCCGACATTTGGCTGTATACCGCCCCGAGGGTCACGAGGACTTCCTCGTTCAGGGGTTCGATGTCCAGCAATTCTTTCAGAAGAGGAACGGCTTTCACGCCTTGTCCCGACGCGATGCGTATCTGTGCATGCTTCAGTTTGAGGGCGAGGTTGGCCGGGTAAAGCTGGCTCGCATAGCGAGCGACTGCATGGGCTTTGCGAATGGATTTCTGCTCGAGGTAGTGCTCGATCAAGCCCTCCAATTCATCCACGTCGAAGAAGGCTTGCTCGCCGTGCTCGACCATCGCCTCGAACTTCTCAACGAGTCCCTGCAGTGCAGGCTCGCCTCGGTAAGCGCGTCCTTCTTCATTCATCAAATCAAAGCTACTAAGGGAAGGGATTCCGGGCTGCATTTCGAACACTCCTTTTTTCACATCCGAGGGCATTTCTTTCACGACTCATGCCCTGCCATGGTATTTTTGGACCATGCTCATCACATCCATTTCTGGCATCCGAGGAACCATTGGAGGGGCTCCCGGAGAAGGCCTAACGCCTCCCGATGTTGTCAAATTTGCCACGGGGTATGCGCATTGGATCCGAGAGGCGACCGGACAGCCTCGGCCTACGGTGGTCGTGGGGCGGGATGCGCGCTTGAGTGGAGAGCTCGTGCGGGACCTGCTCGTCGGAACCTTGAACGCGGCGGGCGTGGATGTCATCGATTTGGGCTTGAGTACCACACCAACGGTCGAGTTGGCGGTCCCAGCGGAGCGAGCAGACGGAGGCATCATCTTGACAGCGAGCCACAACCCGCGGCAATGGAACGCGTTGAAGCTGTTGGATGCGACCGGTGAGTTTTTGAGTGCTGCAGCGGGTGAGCGGGTATTGGAATTGGCCAATGCCTCAGCGGAATATGTCGATGTGGATGCCATTGGCGGCGTCACGCGACGATCCGATTGGATGGAGAAGCACGTCGCGCACGCCTTGGCCTTGGCCTTGGTCGATGCGGATGCGGTGCGTGCTCGCGGATTCAAGGTGGCGGTGGATGCCGTCAACTCCAGCGGTGGAATCATTGTGCCGATGCTCCTCGAAGCAATGGGGTGCGAAGTGGTGAAAGTCCACTGCGATCCGACGGGCCAGTTTGCCCACAATCCCGAGCCGCTTCCCGCGCATTTGAAAGACCTCTGCGAGGCCGTGGTGAAGGAGGGGTGCGACCTCGGCATCAGTGTCGATCCAGACGTAGACCGGCTGGCTTTTGTGGGAGAAGATGGAAGTTGGTTTGGAGAGGAATACACCTTGGTGGCTGTCGCCGATTACGTCCTGAGCAAAACCCCCGGCAACACCGTGAGCAACATGAGTTCCACGCGCGCCTTGCGCCAAGTAACCGAAGCCCGGGGTGGGCAGTACACGGCAAGCGCAGTGGGCGAGGTCAACGTGGTGAAGGCCATCAAAGACACCCATGCGATCATCGGTGGTGAGGGCAACGGAGGCATCATCTACCCCGCTTCTCATTGCGGGCGAGATGCCGTAGTGGGAACGGCGTTGTTTTTGACCCAACTCGCGGAATCAGGCCAGCGCGTGAGTGCGCTCCGTAATACGTATCCCAATTGGTTCATGTCGAAAGACAAATTGGCCTTGCCTGCCGTCGATGTGGATCAGGCTTTGCAGCAACTGATGGCTGCGCACCCAGAGGCGGAGGTGAATACCGTGGACGGGGTGAAATTTGATTTGGAAGAGGGTTGGGTTCACTTGCGTAAGTCCAATACAGAGCCCATCATTCGTGTATACGCGGAGGCATCATCTCCGGAAGCAGCATCGGCCTTGGGCGATCGATTCAAAGCCGAATTGCAAGGCTTCTTGAGCGCTTTGGCGCATTAATCCAAAAAGGTGCATTTTTGCGTTCCTGACCCTGCGCAATGAACGTGTACCTCGACAATGCCGCGACGACTGCTGTCGCACCGGAAGTGGTGGAAGCCATGGTGCCCGTGCTGCAGGAGAGCTTTGGAAATCCTTCCTCAAGCCACGCCATCGGCCGCAAGTCGCGGGTGCTGATCGAACAGAGCCGCCGTCGGGTAGCGAAGCACCTCAACTGCCATCCCAGTTGCATTTATTTCACCTCGGGCGGAACGGAAGCGGACAACCTCGCGCTGCGCAGTGCCGTTCGGGACCTCGGGTGCACCCGCATCATCACGTCGGAAGCCGAACACAGCGCCGTCATCAAGACCGCGCAATCTTTGGAGCGGAGTGAGGGCACGACGCTTGATTTGGTGCGCCATTTGCCAAACGGTAAAGTGGACCTCGAACACCTCGCAGCGCTTTTGGCGAAGGGCGGAAAGACCATGGTGAGCCTGATGCACGCCAACAACGAAGTGGCCGTGATCCAGGACTTGGAACGCATCGGGTCCATGTGCCGAGACGCCGGCGCGTTGTTCCATTCGGACACGGTGCAGACGATGTGCCATTATGCATTTGACTTGGACGCGTTGCCTGTGGATTTCATCACCTGCTCAGCCCATAAATTCCACGGACCAAAAGGGGTCGGGTTTTTGTACATCCGTAAAGGGTTGCAGCTAAAAGGACAAATTGAAGGGGGAAGCCAAGAACGCGCTGTTCGCGGCGGCACCGAAAGCACGCACAACATTGTAGGCCTTGCCACCGCCATGGATTTGGCGTACACGGACCTCACAGCTCACCAAGAACATGTGCGGGCGTTGAAGGCGCGCATGGTCTCCGCATTGAGGGAGGCCATCCCGGGTGTACGCTTCAACGGTGATTCGGACAGCCCCGAGGGCTTGTACACCGTGCTGAACGTGTCGTTCCCGCCCCATCCCAAATCGGGCATGGCGCTGTTTCTGCTCGACTTGGAGGGCGTTGCTTGTTCCGGTGGAAGCGCGTGTTCAAGCGGTGCAACGTTGGGCTCCCATGTACTGCGTGCACTTGAATTTCACGATCCGCAGCGAGCAAGCCTGCGGTTCTCCTTCGGTCGGTACAACACGACCGAGGAGGTGGATTACGCCATCGCCGCCATCCGACGGGTCTTCGCCTAAGGCAAGCGACTGCATTTTTTCCTCTCGGATTCCAGCACTGGTGCTTTTTTCGTCCCGTTCTTCGGATTAAATTCGAGCCTCGACCAAAACGCATGGCACTTAATTCTGCATTCCGTTGGTTCATCCGCAAACGCATGATGAACATTGAGCGGGTCCGTTCGCGGCCGGTCGAATTGCAGCGTCACCTGTTTCACCGATTGTTGTTGGAGGGTAAAAGCACGGCGTTCGGTGCCGAGCACGGCTTGGGTAGCGTACGCTCGCTGCGCGAATTCCAGCGCCAAGTGCCGATTCGGACGTACGATGAATTCAAGCCCTACATCCACCGTGCCCAGCAAGGGGAGTTGGGGGTGTTGTGGCCCGGAGAAACTCGCTGGTTTGCGAAAAGCTCTGGTACGAGTTCGGACCGCAGTAAGTTTTTGCCGGTCACAGAGGCGTCTTTGCGAGGATGCCATTACAAAGGCGGTAAGGACCTCTTGGCCCTCTTCTGCGATCAGCGGCCCCAAGCGGAACTCTACGACGGCAAGCACTTGATCCTCGGCGGTTCGTCGGCTTTGCACGAAAACGGCGCCGGAGGATTCACCGGAGATTTGAGTGCCATCATCGTGCGCAACCTCCCTTTCTGGGTCGAAGCTCGCCGAACCCCGAGTCGGGACATCGCACTCATGGAAAACTGGGAAGAGAAAGTGGATGCCTTGGCACGGGCGACGCTGCGGGAGGACGTTCGCATCCTTGCAGGTGTCCCGAGTTGGATGTTGGTGGTGGCCAAGCGGGTGTTGCAGTTGTCCGGTGCGGAAGTATTGGGTGACGTCTGGCCCAACTTGCAATTGTATATGCATGGCGGCGTGAGCTTTGAACCTTACCGGGCGGAATTCGACGCTTTGATTGGAGACACACGTTTGCCATTCGATTGCCTCGAAACGTACAACGCGTCGGAGGGCTTTTTCGGGTTGCAGGACCGGTTGGACAGCGAGGACATGCTGATGATGCTGGACTACGGCATCTACTTCGAGTTTGTGCCGATGTCGGAGTGGGATTCAGAGTCCCCCCGCGCATTGGAATTGCGCGAATTGGAGGTGGGTGAGGAGTATGCGTTGGTCATATCGACCAATGCCGGCCTGTGGCGGTATGCCCTCGGGGATGTGGTGCGCATTACGGAGACGCACCCGTTCCGCATGCAGGTGGTTGGGCGTACCACATCGTATTTGAATGCGTTCGGGGAAGAAGTGATGGTCGATCAAGCGGAACGCGCGATTGCAGAGGCGAGCACATTGGCGGATGCGCACGTGCGGGATTACACGGCGGCTCCGGTCTTCATGAACCTGGAGGAAACCGGCGCACACGAATGGTGCATTGAATTCAGCAAGCCTCCGACGGGTGGAATGGATTTGTTCATGGAATGCCTGGATGCTTCCTTGCGTCGGCAGAATTCGGATTACGACGCCAAGCGAACTGCGGAGCTCGCCTTACGCTTCCCCTTGGGACACGCGGTAGCGGCTGGGACGTTCGATAGCTGGCTGCAGGCTAAAGGAAAATTGGGTGGGCAACACAAGGTGCCGCGGTTGGCCAACGACCGCTCCATCGTAGACGCCCTGCTGGCCGCTCAAAAAGTGCCAGAACTGGGCGAATTGGCCTAACAACGCTCCGTTGATTCCGTGTGGGGGACCTGTTGAAAACCCGGTTTTCGTTCCGATTCAAATGGGCCTATTTTGCACGTTCAACGAAGCCAGAATTATGCACATTGCCATCGCCGGAAACATCGGGTCGGGGAAGACCACGCTGACCACGCTCCTCGCAAAACATTACCGCTACGAGCCCCATTTCGAGCAAGTGGATGACAACCCGTACTTGAATGATTTTTACAAGGACATGCAGCGTTGGTCATTCAACCTGCAGGTGTTCTTCTTGCGTTCGCGGTTTGCTCAATTGGCCGAATTGCAGGAAAGCGGGAAGAAGGTCATCCAAGACCGAACCATCTACGAGGACGCGCACATTTTCGCGCCGAATCTGCATGCCATGGGCCTGATGAGTTCACGCGACTTCCAGAACTACCTCGATCTGTTCCAGCTGATGGAGCGGTTCATTTCGCCACCGGACTTGATGATTTACTTGCGTGCTTCCGTTCCGAAGCTCGTAGAGAACATCCAAAAGCGTGGACGGGACTACGAAGAGGCCATTCGCTTGGATTACCTCAACCGACTCAATGAGCGTTACGAGGCGTGGATCAGCACGTACAGCGCTGGCAAGTTGCTCGTCATCGACGTGGACAACAACCGCTTCCACGAAAACAAGGAGGACCTTGGTGTCGTCATCGAGGGCGTTGATGCCGAGCTGCACGGCTTGTTTGTATAAGGTTCAGCGCAGATCTCCCTATTCCCTGAATTGAGCGGCATAGGGCACGAAAAAAGGGACTCCAAACGGAGTCCCTTTTTCATGGGCAGAGGTGAAGCTTATTGTGCTTCGCCTGCTGCGTTGATTTCGATTACGTGAGCAGTGGGCTGAGCTTCCTGCGCAGCCTGTGCTTCGATGGCTTCACCGTGGCTATGGCCTTCCTCGCTGCCGTGGCCGCCGAGGATGGGGGCGATGACGAGGCCAACCAAACACGTCAACTTGATGAGGATGTTCATCGAAGGTCCGCTGGTGTCCTTGAAGGGGTCTCCGACCGTGTCACCGGTTACGGCAGCCTTGTGTGCTTCTGAACCCTTAAACGTCATTTCACCGTCGATTTCAACACCGGCTTCGAAGGACTTCTTGGCATTGTCCCATGCACCACCTGCGTTGTTTTGGAAAATCGCCCACAGGACGCCGCTTACGGCCACACCGGCCATGTAAGCACCCAATGCTTCAGCGCCCATACCGAATCCAACAATGATTGGAGCGATGATGGTGATGGCACCGGGCAACATCATTTCACGCAGAGCCGCCTGGGTGGAAATGTCCACGCACTTGCCGTATTCCGGTGTGCCCGTACCTTCCATGATGCCAGGGATTTCTTTGAATTGACGGCGTACTTCTTTTACCATTTCCATGGCTGCCTTGCCCACACTGTTCATGGCCAATGCCGAGAATACAACAGGTACCATGCCGCCGATGAAGAGGGCTGCCAAGACCTTCGCCTTGTAAATGTTGATGCCGTCGATGCCGGTGAAGGTCACGTACGCTGCGAACAAAGCGAGGGCCGTCAATGCTGCAGAAGCGATGGCAAAACCCTTACCAATCGCAGCTGTGGTGTTTCCAACCGAGTCGAGGATGTCTGTACGCTCACGCACTTCGTCCGGCAACTCGCTCATTTCTGCAATACCGCCTGCGTTGTCTGCAATCGGACCAAACGCGTCGATGGCGAGCTGCATCGCAGTGGTTGCCATCATGGCACATGCAGCGATGGCAACGCCGTAGAATCCGGCGAACTCGTATGCACCCCAGATGGCACCTGCGAAGAGCAGGATGGGTCCGAACGTCGAGATCATACCGGTAGCCAGACCAGCGATGATGTTGGTTGCTGCACCAGTAGAGGACTTCTGTACAATGTCCAAGACCGGCTTTTTACCGAGGCCCGTGTAGTATTCAGTCATGTAGCTGATGGCGCCGCCAACAACCAAACCGACCAAAACGGCATAGAATACCTGAATGCTGCCGAAGGTGCGGCTGCCTTCTCCGAAAAACTCCATGGTCAACTGGTCCGGGAGCATGGTGTCGATCAAGAAGTAGCAAGCGATGGCGGTGAGCAAAATGCTGCCCCAGTTGCCGCGGTTCAATGCCGCCTGAACTTCTGCTTCCTTACCGTCATTGCCGACGCGGATCACTTGTGCGCCGATGATGGAGAAGATGATGCCGAGTGCAGAGATGACCAAGGGGAGCAACATGGTGGAGATGCCGTACGTGCTGTAGTCGTAAGTGGCGCCCATGTCACGGATGACGTAGTTGCCGAGTACCATGGCAGCCAAAACGGTGGCGACGTATGAGCCGAACAAGTCAGCACCCATGCCGGCCACGTCACCTACGTTGTCACCAACGTTATCGGCGATGGTCGCTGGGTTACGGGGGTCATCCTCGGGGATGCCCGCCTCAACCTTGCCGACCAAGTCGGCACCGACGTCTGCGGCCTTTGTGTAAATGCCGCCGCCCACACGGGCAAACAAGGCGATGCTCTCAGCACCGAGGGAGAAGCCGGCGAGGGCTTCCAACAAAATGGTGAAGGATTCCACATTGCCACCGGCGTAGTCCACGCCGAGGATGCTGGTTTGGAACAGGAGGATGAACAAGGCGCTGAGTCCGAAGACGGCCAATCCGGCTACGCCCAATCCCATGACCATGCCACCTGTGAAGCTGACCTTCAAGCCTTCGCTCAAGCTGGAGCGGGCCGCTTGGGTTGTGCGGACGTTGGCTTGAGTCGCGATGCGCATGCCGATGTTACCAGCCAAGGCGGAGAACACCGCGCCAATGACAAAGGCGACAATGATGAACCAGTGCGTGGTTTCAACCAAGCTGGCCACCAAACCGAGCAATGCTCCGGCGATTACGACGAAGATGGCGAGGATGCGGTACTCCGCACGGAGGAAGGCCAATGCACCTTCGTGAATGTGGTTGGCGATTTCAGCCATTCGGGCTTCGCCGGCGTCTTGCTTGCGAACCCAAGCAGCCTGCACGGCCATGACGAGCAATCCCAAGATGGCGATTGCCGGTACTGAATAAAGCAGCGTTTGATCCATAATTGATTGTGTATGCGCGGTTTCGCGCTGTTGTTTCGGGTTAATTTTTCAGCTTACGCGACGTAAGCTACGCTTTTTACGGCCTCCATGATGTCCTTCACTTGCGGAAGGGCCTCGTCGATGAGGGGAGGAGAGAATGCAAAAGGAGTGTCGGACTGGCACAACCGTACGACCGGTGCGTCCAGGTAGTCGAATGCATTGCGCTGAACGCGGTAAGCGACTTCCGAACTAATGCTGGCCACCGGGAAGCTTTCTTCGACGATGACCAAGCGGTTGGTCTTCTTGATGCTCTCAATGATGGTGTCCAAATCCAGCGGGCGGATGGTCACCAAATCGATGATTTCGACTTCGATGCCTTCCTTGGCCAATTCGTCAGCAGCTGAGTGAACGGTTTTCAAGATTTTACCGAAGGACACAATGGTCACGGCATCACCCTTGCGGCGGATGTTGGCTTTGCCAATGGGCACCAAGAATTCACCTTCTGGAATCAAGCCCTTGTCGCCGTACATCTTTTCGCTCTCCATGATCAGAACTGGATCGTCGTCGCGGATGGCGGATTTTAACAGTCCTTTCGCTTCATACGGCGTGAACGGGGTAACCACTTTCAAGCCGGGAATCGATGCATACATGGATTCGAAGGATTGGCTGTGGGTAGCTGCCAACTGGCCTGCCGTTCCGTTGGGACCGCGGAACACGATGGGTACGTTGTATTGACCTCCGCTCATCTGCAGCATTTTCGCTGCGTGGTTGATGATTTGGTCAGCGGCCAAAATCGCGAAGTTCCACGTCATGAATTCAACGATGGGGCGGAGGCCATTCATCGCTGCACCGACAGCAATGCTGGCAAAACCGAGTTCGGCAATCGGCGTGTCTATCACACGTTCAGGGCCAAACTCGTCGAGCATTCCTTTCGACGCCTTGTAAGCGCCGTTGTATTCGGCGACTTCTTCCCCCATCAAAAAGACATTCTTGTCCCTTCGCATTTCCTCGCTCATGGCCTCGGCCACGGCTTCTCTGAATTGTACCTCGCGCATGCGTGTCTACTTGAATTGGTCGGCAAAGATAAGTCAACAAATAAAGCGATGAAACCCACGTCGGATGCCGAGAAAAAATCTATGCATGCATAGCAAATTTCCGTCGATTTTGGTCGGCAACTTCCTACCTTTGAAGTATGAAATTACTTGTCTGCATCAGCCAAGCCCCCGACACGACAAGTCGCATCGCGTTCACCAATGACGACCGCGAGTTCGACTCCAATGGGGTGCAATACATCGTCAATCCCTACGATGAATGGTATGCGTTGGTACGCGCCATTGAATTGAAGGAACAGCAAGGCGGTTCCGTAACCACCATTACGGTGGGCGGATCGCAATGCGATCCCACCATCCGAAAGGCTCTGGCCATCGGCGCGGACGATGCCGTTCGCATCGACAGCGAGCCCACGGATGCCATGCAGGTGGCGCGTCTCATTGCAGGATACGCCAACGGAAAAGGCTACGACGTCATCCTTTGCGGCAAGGAAACCATCGATCACAACGGCGCAGTTGTCCCGGCCATGTTGGCGGAGCTACTCGATTGTGGGTTTGTGGCAAATGCGACCCACCTGGACGTCAACGCCGGTGAAGCGTCGGTCAAGCGCGAAGCGGCTGGAGGCGAGGAAAACGTCACCGTGACGTTGCCCCTGGTCCTCAGCGCAGCCAAAGGCATGGCCGAACAGCGCATTCCCAACATGCGTGGCATCATGTCCGCACGCACCAAGCCCCTGGCGGTCGAAGCTGCCACCGCAGAGAGCGGTTCGCGCATCGAGCGTTTCGCCTTGCCGCCTGAAAAGGGAGCCTGCAAAATCATCGACGCGGGGGACGCCGCTGAACTCATTCGTTTGCTTCGCGAAGAAGCCAAAGTCATCTAAGCCATGTCAGTACTAGCCATCATCAACACCCAGAATGGATCCGCCACCAAGAGCGGATTGGAAGCGGCGAGTTACGCTGCAGGCCTTGCAGCTCAGCTCGGCACGGATGCAGTCGGCATTGTGGCCGGACCGTTGAGCAGCGCTGATGCCATTGGTGCCGCAGGCATTGCCCGGACCCTGCACCACGAAGGTGCCGTTCAGGACAGCGGCCAATGGGCCAGGCTCGCCTCAGCAGCAGCGGATGCGGCCGGAGCTACGCATGTGGTTTGCGGACACGATCACTTCGGACGCGCGGTGGCCCCCCGGGTCGCCGTTCGTATGAACGCAGGCCTCGTGGCAGGCGTGACACACTTGCCCGAGGGCGGGACCGTGCGCAAAAACGTGTTTTCCGGAAAGGCCATGGCCGACGTTGCTGTGACCACCGAGAAGGCTGTTTACACCGTGACGCCCAATGCGTTCGGCGTCGCAACGGAAGGTTCGGCCACGGCGGTGGAGGCGTTCAGCGCCGATCTCGGCACCGCCCGTGAGACCGTTACCGGATATGAATCGGCGAGTGGGGACGGTCAGGTACCCCTCCCGGAGGCGGAGTTGGTTGTCAGCGCAGGCCGCGGTTTGAAAGGCCCCGAGAATTGGGGCATCGTCGAAGAATTGGCCACGGCCCTCGGTGCGACAACCGCTTGCTCCCGTCCGGTTTCGGACATTGGGTGGCGCCCTCACCACGAGCACGTGGGACAAACGGGTATCACCATTCGCCCCAACTTGTACATCGCCGCAGGAATTTCCGGTGCCATCCAGCACCTCGCCGGGGTGAACCAATCCAAGACCATTGTCGTCATCAATACCGATCCGGAAGCGCCGTTCTTCAAGGCCGCAGATTACGGGATCGTCGGTGATGCGTTCGAAGTGTTGCCTAAGCTCACGGCTGCGGTGCATGCACTTGATAGCTGATGCTCATTCCGTTCCTACCTTTGTAGCAATTCCCACGGAATGAAAAAGGTAGAAGTCGAAGTGTCGGACATTGCCCTGAGTGGCTCCTCTTCGGGGGCGTACGCGATGGTTTTGAGTGAGGTGGAAGGCAACCGCAAACTGCCCATTGTGATCGGTGGAGCAGAGGCACAGGCCATTGCCATCGAGATAGAGAAGATGAAAGCCTCGCGTCCGCTGACGCACGATTTGTTCAAGTCGGCGTTCGGCTCTTTCGGCATTCGCGTGCTGGAGGTCATCATCTATAACATGGTGGAAGGCGTGTTTTTCGCCAAAATGCACTGCGTCTCCGATGAGAAGTCTGAAGAAATTGACTGCCGTCCGAGCGACGCCGTGGCCATCGCTTACCGATTTGGGTGCCCTATCTATTGCGCCGAATCGGTCATGAAAATGGCGGGGATTGGACCGGAGGAGATGGAGCGAGTTGAGCGCGCCGAAGCGGCGGCTGAGGCTGCAGAGGAAGCGCCAGCCAAGGAACGCAGCATCGGAGATTTGAAAAAGGAGTTGTCGCAAGCCATTGCCCGTGAGGATTACGAGCTCGCGAGTCGTTTGCGTGACGAAATTGACGCCAGAGAAAAATCCAATTCATAGAACTGCACCACCATGGCACAACCGGTAGTAAGCATCATCATGGGTTCCGCAAGCGACCTTCCTGTCATGGAAAAAGCGGGCGAAGTACTGAAGGAATTGGATGTGCCATTTGAGATGACTGTGGTATCAGCGCACCGGACGCCGGAGCGCATGGTTACCCACGCCACTGAAGCGGCTGGTCGTGGCATCAAAGTCATTGTGGCCGGCGCAGGAGGTGCAGCGCACTTGCCTGGCATGACGGCATCCTTGACCACCTTGCCTGTCATCGGTGTTCCGATCCACAGCAGCAACTCCATTGATGGATGGGATTCGGTGTTAAGCATCTTGCAGATGCCTTCCGGTGTGCCGGTTGCAACCGTCGCTCTGGACGGAGGCCGCAATGCGGGGATTCTGGCGGCTCAAATCGCTGCCACCAGCGATGAAGCGTTGGCGGGTCGATTGGCGGCTTTCAAGGCTGCGCTGAAAGACAAGGTGTTGAATTCCATCGATACCGTCGAGAAGCACTTCTGAACATGGCGGAGCACGCATACGCTTCATTCGATCCTTCCGAACTCGCGGGACGTGATTTGCACGGGAAACTTCTCGGTGGCATCGCCCCACGTCCCATAGCTTTTGCCAGCACGGTAGACGAAGAGGGCCGAGATAACCTCGCGCCGTTCAGCTACTTCAATGTGTTTTCGGCCAAGCCACCGGTCGTCATTTTCAGCCCGGCACGTCGGATGAAAAACAACACGACCAAGCACACGTTGGAAAACGTCTTGGCAGTGCCTGAGGTCGTCATCAACCTTGTCGACTACAACATGGTGCACGCCTGCTCATTGGCCAGCGCAGACTTCGACCGGGGCGTGAGTGAATTTGAAAAGGCCGGCTTGACCGCCCTGCCCTCAGACACCGTCAAGCCCAAGCGCGTGGCGGAAAGCCCCGTCGCCTTGGAATGCAAGGTCTTGCGTGTGGATTCGCTCGGAGAGGAGGGCGGCGCCGGGCAATTGGTCGTTTGCGAAATTCAACGGATGCACTTCCGTTCGGATGTCCTCAACGAGGCCGGTCAGCCGGTGCCGGATTTGCTCGATTTGGTCGGGCGTTGCGGTGGCAATGCCTACGTCCGGGCGTCGGGGGCAGCGTTGTTTGAGGTGCCTAAGCCCCTTGTTGCACCCGGCATAGGGGTGGACGCTTTGCCGCAAGAAGCGCGCGAGAGCAAAGTCTTGACCGGCAACGACCTGGCCCAACTCGGTGCCCTGCTCGAAATGCCCAATGAAACGGATGTCAATGACTTCAAGCTCATGGAGTTGTCCGAGTTGTTCATTGAGCACGAGGGGGACGGGGTGGCGCTCGAACATGCTGTGCACGCGTTTGCTGCGCGGTGCATAGCGGAAGGGAACGCCGCAGACGCTTTGAAGGCGGTCATGGCCTTCAATTTGGGTTGATAAAAAAGCCCCGGCCCGGGCTCCGGTTTTCGAATGGGCGTGAATACCTTCGCACCATGAGTTTTGAAATGAAAGGGAAGATCAAAAAGATCTTCGATCAGCAGGATTTTCCAAGTGGATTTTACAAGCGTGATTTCGTCATCACGACCGAGGACCAGTACCCACAAGACGTGAAGTTCACGGCGACCAAAGAGCGCACCGAGCAGATTGCCAAATACAACGAAGGCGATGCCGTGTTGGTCAAGTTTGACATCCGCGGCCGCGAATACAATGGCAATTTTTACGTCGACTTGAACGCATGGCGTGTCGAGCCGGGTCAAGGTGGAGCTCCTTCTGCTCCGGCTGCACCGGGAGTCTCTGCAGCGCCGCTTCCGGATGTGCCTCCAATGGCTGCGTCGGGAGACGACGAAGACGATTTGCCCTTCTAACACCTTCCATGGCCGACGTGCTCGAACGGGCTTTGCCCCACTGGGGTAAGGAAGAGCTCCATACTGCGCAATTCGAAAACGGGTTTCGTGTCATCTACAAACACGTGGACCGCCCGGTCACGCATTGCGGTTTGGTCATCAATGCAGGCACGCGGGACGAACTTGCCTCGCAGGGCGAAGCTGGCGTCGCGCATTTCATTGAACACACACTCTTCAAAGGCACCCACAAGCGAAAGGCCTTTCACGTCCTCAATCGGTTGGATTCGGTGGGAGGTGAGTTCAATGCCTACACTTCGAAAGAAGACACCTGGATTTATGCCGCCTTTTCCGAGCAGCACCTCGAGCGGGCGGTGGAGTTAATTGCCGACATTACGTTCAACGCGACCTTCCCTGTCAACGAGATCAAGAAGGAGCGCGATGTGATTTTGGATGAGCTCAACGCTTACCTCGACAGTCCGGCGGACTCCATTTTTGACGAGTTCGAAGAAAAGTTGTTCGAAGGTCATCCCATGGGCGGCAACATCCTCGGCAACACCGATTCGGTGCGCGCCATGAACCGTGCGACCATTGAGGGCTTTGTCGCGCGCCACTACCATCCGAACGAAATGGTGTTCAGCGTTGTCGGAGCTACTCCGTGGTCCAAGGTCAAGCGGTTGTGTGAGAAGCACTTCGGACGGGTTCGGAGCGGGTCTTCCACCCTCAACCGCGCTCCGTTTGAAGGCCGTGCACCGTTCGATGTCCGCTTGAAAAAAGACATCCACCAGGTACACCACGTGATGGGCACGTTGACCCACGGCAGCAACCACCCGGATCGCCTGGGCCTCGCGCTCATTGCCAACCACCTCGGTGGCCCCACCATGAACAACCGGTTGAGTTTGAACGTACGGGAACGCCACGGGATGGCGTACAACATCGAATGTGCCTACACGCCCTACAGCGACGTGGGCGTTTTCAGCGTGTATTTCGGAACGGACAAGCGCCTCCACAAGCGCGCCGAAGCCCTCGTTCGCAAGGAGCTCGCCGCCCTTCGGAAGACCAAGCTCGGTGTACGCCAGCTCCACAACATCAAGCAGCAGATTGTTGGCCATGTGGCGTTATCGCAGGACTCGGGCAGCAGTGTGATGACGAGTTTGGGAAAGAGCTTTTTGCTGTACAACCGGGTAGAACGGTTGGAAACCGTCTTCGAAGCCATCGAAGCCATTACGGCGGATGACGTGTTGCGGCTGGCCAATGAAGTGCTGGATGATCGCACCTGGAGTCACCTGGTGTACTCCAACGCCTGAGTCCCCGGCTCAGCGCCGTGAAATCTTGTGCATGTCGTTGTTGTCCGACTCAATCTGATTCTTGACGGACCTGATTTTGAGGGCAATGCCCGCCCACTCGCGTTGCCCCGCTTTGATGAGCCGGGTTACGGCTTCGTCGTCGTTGTCGGCGCCAAGGGCCACGTCTTTGAGGTAGTTGAATCCGAATTTTTCCATCCATTGGATGGCTTGCGCATCGCCTTCGGAACCGCTGACGAGCGCCATGAGGTGTGGATGCTGGTTGGCCATAAGCCAAGACCGGGCGCTGTCGTCCAGCTGCAGCGCGTGGCACACGAGGGCCAACTCGGGATAGCCGTTTTGCATCAGCCAATCGCGGATTTCGCGGTTGCCGGAGATCGCTTCTCCCCACGCCAACAAGACTTTCGCCGGGTATTGCATGGAGCCAAGATAAGCGGGGGTATCTTTGCGGCCAAGTGACGAAACAAGCTCCTCCCGGGAACACGACCATGTTCTCCTCCCAGTTTTGGGTTCTCTGCACCAGCACCGTTCTCTTCATGGCCAGTTTTGGCATGGTCATGCCCGAGTTGCCTGGGTTTTTGACCGAATTGGGCCGCCCGGATTTGATCGGTTGGATCGTGGGGCTGTTTACCGTAGGTGCATTTCTCTCGCGTTTTTTGAGTGGCCGGATTGCCGACCGAGCGGGTCGGAGGCCGGTGATGCTCTTTGGCACCTGGGTGACCACCATAGCGGGCTTGGGCTACATCGGCGTGGGTGCCATTACCGGCGAGGCGATTTGGAGCGGTGTGCCGGTCGCCGTGTGGGCATTTTTAACCCTGCGCTTGCTCCATGGCATGAGCACCGGATTCCGCCCCACTGGCACCACGGCATTCCTGACGGACATCACGCCCCTCAACCGCCGCGGCGAAGCGCTGGGCTACCTCGGGGTAGCAGGGAATGCCGGCATGGCCGGTGGACCGGCAATCGGGAGTTGGTTGACGGTTGAATACGGCTATGACGCCATGTTCATCGTCTCCACGCTTTTCGGATTGATAGCCTTGGTCATGACGCTCCGGTTGCCGGAGACCTTGCCCCAAGGGCGGCGTGTCAAATGGGCGGACTTGCACGTTTGGAAGGGGGATGTCATGGACCTTTCGTCGTGGCCAGCGGCTTTGGGTTTGTTGCCTGTGGCCTTTGCCTTTGGTACATTCTTGACCATTTCCCCAGACTTCGTGGGGTCGCTGGGGTACGTCTACAAAGGCTCATTCAATACCATCATCGTCATCGCTAGCATCTCGATGCGGCTCATCGCAGGTCGTGCCTCGGACCGCCGTGGCCGGGTGCCGCTCATGCTCATTGGCGGTGCGCTTTTAGCAGTCGGGATGTTCGGATTGAGCGTGGCGGATACCAAGACGACGGCTGCTTTGTTTGGGGTGATTTACGGAATGTCCATTGGCATCAACATGCCGACCATCATGGCGTGGACTGCGGACTTGGCGCGTCCCGGAAAGGTTGCGTTGGCCTTAGGCACCATGCTGATGTCGCTCGAAGTCGGCATTGGTGTAGGCGCCGTGTTCTCAGGGTATCAATTCCAGGGAGACCTCTCGGCCATTTCATCGTTGTATGCCATCGCTGGCGGGCTGGGGCTCTTTGGTTTTGTGGTGCTGTTGATGTTCCGCAAACGCGTGCCGGATCCCCAAGGCGAGGCGGTTCGCGCGGCGTAAGGCCGGGTTGTTGAAATGAACGGCAAAAGGTGGAAAAGTGCCGAGTACGTCCGTTGGGAAGGGTGTGCGCGTCCGCGTTATTTGTAATATGGAAGATCTCATGATCCAACTCGAAACCGCTCGTCAAGAGCGTGTGCAGACGCTAAAGGAATTTATGCGTCTCAAAAATGAATTGGCGCGTGCACAACGCCGATGCGATGAGTTGCGCTTGGAAAATGGTAAATTGAAAGAAGCGCTGTTGGTTGCGGAGAACGAGGTGCAAAGCCTTCACGCTTACGCTGCGGAAATCGTGATGTAAGCGTCCTAAGAATGACATGCAATGAAAAAGCGAGCTCAAGGCTCGCTTTTTTTATGTCCGATTGGAAGGTTCGAATCAGAGTTCCGCTCCGGATACAGCAAAGGCGCGATCCACCTTTTTGAAGAGGCCTTGCAACACTTTGCCAGGCCCCACTTCAATCGCTTCGGTCGCTCCCAGTTCGATCATCTTGTGCATGCTTTGCGTCCAGCGCACCGGGGCGGTCAATTGCGCGATGAGGTTCTCGCGAATGACTTCCGGATCGGTTTCCGGCGAGGCGTTGACGTTCTGGACCACGGGGCATCGCGGCGATTGGAACGGCGCTGCAGCGATGGCAGCGGCGAGGCGTTCCCGTGCGGATTCCATCAACGGCGAGTGGAATGCTCCACCTACGGGCAACACGAGGGCCCGACGAGCACCGGCCTCCGTGAGGGCGGCACACGCCGCTTCGATGGCCGGAACTTCTCCTGAAATCACGAGCTGACCGGGGCAGTTGTAATTGGCCGCGACGACCACGCCTTCTGTAGAAGCGCAGACGTCCTCCACTACGTTGTCCTCGAGGCCGAGCACGGCCGCCATGGTGCTGGGTGTTTCGTCGCACGCGGCCTGCATGGCTTGTGCGCGTTCCGAAACCAGCTTGAGACCATCTTCAAAGGATAGGGCACCGGCAGCGACGAGGGCTGAGAATTCACCCAAGCTGTGGCCAGCGACCACGTCAGGTTGAAAGGCGTCGCCCAACGCCTCCGCCAACACCACCGAATGGATGAAGATGGCGGGCTGGGTCACGGAGGTTTGCTTGAGGTCTTCTGGACTGCCATTGAACATGGTGTCGGCGATGTCAAAGCCGAGGATTTCATTGGCCAATTCGAAACGCGCTTTCAAGGCGTCCGAATGATCGTACAGGTCTTTTCCCATTCCGGGAAATTGGGCGCCTTGGCCCGGGAATACGTATGCTTTCATGGAATTGGTGTGAATGCGGCGCAAAAGTAAGCGCTCAAACTTGAATGGACAGTCCGACGGACAGGACCTGTTTCAACTGGAGTCCCGGACCAATGTTCGGAACGAGGATGCCTTCGATGACTTCTGGGTTTTTGGTCAACAGAATGTCGTCGTCGTAGATCAATGTCGCCGAAATGGAGGTGGATAGCCAGGGGTTGACCTTCAGCAACAGGACGTGGTCGGAATACACGTCGATGTTTTGTGGGTTATCCAGGAAATTCGAAAACAGATCAAGCCGCACAGCGTAGCTGATTTCTTCGGAAAAGTCCTTCTTGAAATTGAGCTTCAAATACCCGCCCATCTCGTAGCGGCTGCGCTGACCCGGTTCCACACCGAACGCCCCGGCGGCCGAAAGCGAATCATCGAGCACCCACGTTGATTTGATGGTGATGGGAGCCAAGAACAGCGCAAGGCCGCCATCAGGTGTTTTGTAGTCCATGCCTCCTGCCAAGACCCCGTACCCCGGTGCAAGGAAGTTTGAATTCAGAATATCACGCACCGGGATGCCGTTTTCCATTGCGTAACCCGGGGCGAATTGCGACCGGAAATGCGCCATGAACGTGAGGAATCCGGATTCGGTGGTGCGGTACCCGAGCTTGGTGGACCATTCGATGCGGTCGTCCGTTTTGATGATGACCCGGTCTTCTGGCCGATGCAAAAGGCCAAATGCAAGGTGCAGCTCGCTGTCCCAGCCGAACCGTCCTCGGTCGTAGTTCCAGTTTTGGTCAAATTTGGTGAGCAGGGAGATGTTACTCTGTCCCCCTGCGGCCCAGTTGCTCAATTGGACTTGGCTGAAATGAATGTTGAATTGACCCTTGCTCACCTGGAGCAAGGTGTCCGTGGTCGGCGCCGCCGAACTGCGCAGCGCTTTCTCTTCCGCCGCGGTGAGTTTAGGGGTGTCGGTTTGCCCCCATACAAGCGTGGCCCATCCCAATAGGGCCAGTGTGATTCCAATTGCCTTTTGGTGCATTACTTGATCTCCATGGGTTCGAGGTGCAGGACGGTGCCTGCGCCCTCCACTGCAACGAATACTTCTCCTTTCGAATTGCGTGCGATGTCCCGAACCCGGCCGACACCTTCGAGCAAGCGCTCGCGGCCGACCACGCGGTTGTCCTCCAGTTGAAGGCGTTCGAGGTATTCAAAACTCAGCGACCCCACGAGCAGGTTATTCTGCCATGATGCCGGCCAACTGTCGCCGTACACCACGTCCATGCCGCAGGCCCCGATGGAAGGGAGCCAATAGTAGAGTGGCTGCTCCATGCCCACTATCGCGGTGTCTTTGGTGATGATGGTGCCGATGTAGTTGCGTCCAAACGTGATTTTCGGCCAGCCGTAATTGTTGCCGGGCTCCGGGATGTTGATCTCGTCTCCGCCTTTGGGTCCGTGTTCGTGGGTCCAGATGGTGCCGGTCTCCGGATGGCAAAACATGCCTTGCGGATTGCGGTGGCCCCAGGACCAGATGGACGGCACCGCGTCGGGCTGATTCACGAACGGATTGTCATCGGGAATGCTGCCGTCGGGGTTGAGGCGGTGCACTTTGCCGGGTGACGTCGTCAGGGTTTGTGGGTGCACGTCCCGGCGACCGCGTTCGCCGCACGTGAGGTACAATTTGCCATCCCCGCCGATCTCGACCCGGCTGCCGTAGTGGTGGTGGGTCTTCTCGTACGGCGTGGCCACGAACAATTCCTCCCACACCTCGATGCGTTCGGTTTCGGCTGACCATGGTGCACGAACCAGCGCTGTCGCCGATTGGTCGGCATCGCCGGGACGGTCTTTGCTGTAGGTCAGGTACACCCATTCTTCACGGGTGGATGGGTCCTGCCAGTGCATCACGTCCAACAAACCGCCTTGTCCCTTCACGTGGATGTCAACAGGGAGCCCCTCGATGGCAACAAGCCGCCCCGCTTCCAGCTTCCACAGGCGGCCTTCCCGCTCGGTGATGAGCAGGGTGGTGTCGTTGACAAAATCCATGCCCCATGGTGTTTCGAGTCCGTCCACGATGGTATTTACTCGCAAGGTCAAATCGCTGGTTTCGAGTTGCTCAGGGGGCATGGGTTTGAAGCCGCGCGCCGAGGCTGCTCGTTCCATGACGAAATCCGTGATGGCATCGATTTCGCCCGCGGAGAGGGTCGCCCCGTAGCCGGGCATGCCCAATAGTTCGTGGCCTTCTTCGATGACGCGGCGAACCGCAGCGGCTGTGCTGCCCAATTTCCAATCGCGGTCGATGAAGTCTCGGCCTTCAGGACCGTGGCAACTGCTGCACCATTGTGTGTAGGCTTCAGGCGCAGTGGATTCAGAAGGGGTGGAGTCGGTCCAGCCAAGCGCAGCAGCTACAATGCCGACCGGCAACAACAGAACAAGGGGATAGCGCATCAGGCAGGTTTTTGAGCAATGAATTGAATGATATGGGCCGGACCTTGGTGGTAGGGCCCTTCGTCCAAGACGACCGAGTCCGTCTCGTTTTTGAGGATTTCCAGTCCGGCAAAATCAGCAGCCAGCATCGCCGGTGTGAAGAGCATGGCTTCATCCTTGGGACCACCGGAGGGCAGGCCCAATTGGCGCGGTTCAAACCCTTCCAGGATGACGCGGCCGCCCGGGCGCAGCCAGTCAGTCACGAGCTCGTGAAATGGCAATCGGAGGTGAGGGGGCATGTGGGCGTAGAACAAGCCGACAACGTCATACCCATCCGTGTCGCCTTCAAATTCAAACGCATCCGCGTGATGGGTGTGCACCTGAACACCGGCCTCAGCGGCCCACCGTTGGCAGGTCTTCATGGCCACGCTGCTGCCGTCAAACGCATCGACGGTCCACCCGTTTCGCGCCGCCCAAACAGCATTTCTTCCTTCGCCCTCGCACGGCAACAACAGCCGGTTGCTGGCATCGGGCGGTGACATGCGTTCGAGTTCACGCACCCAAAACGGGTTGGGCGCTTTGCCGTACACCCCTTCTTGCTGGTATCGTTCATCCCAAAACCGGTGCATGGGACGAATTTCCGCAGAACCAAGAGGAATTTGGGGGCGGGCGTTGTTAGTTTGCTACAAATCCATTGTTCATGACGCATTCCGTTTTGCCCATTGCTCCTGAAGTGGAGGTGATTGAGAAAACCTTTGCAGCGCTCAAGTCGCGGGCTCCACAGCAACGCGCCCTCTCCGCCAAGGAACGGATCGTCCGCTTGGATGCGTTGTACAACGAGGTGTGGAAGCGCCGCGATGACCTTAAAACGGCCATGTGGAACGATTTCCGCAAACCGGGTGAGGAGGTGGATTTGACCGAGATTTTTATCGTCAAGAGCGAGATCAAAGCGGTAAAGCGTGGGCTGAGGAAGTGGATGCGGCCCAAGCGTGTGCCGGGTGGATTGGCCCAAATCGGCAGTGCCTCTTGGGTGCGTCCCGAAGCCAAAGGTGTGGCGTTGATCATTTCACCGTGGAACTATCCCATGCAATTGGTCTTCCGACCGTTGATTGCCGCAATCGCCGCCGGGTGCACCGCCATGGTCAAGCCCTCCGAGCTGACCGGGGAGACGGCGCAATTGGTGGCGGAAATCGTCTCGGCGGTCTTCAATCCGGACGAGGTCGCAGTGGTGCAAGGCGGGGTAGAAACCGCCACGCATTTGCTCAATTTGCCGTTCAACCACATTTACTTCACCGGCTCACCTGCGGTTGGTAAAATCGTCATGAAGGCGGCGTCACAGCACCCCTGCAGCGTCACATTGGAATTGGGTGGGAAGACTCCAGTCATCGTCGATGACCTCAAGTCCATGAAGGATGCAGCGAAAAAGGTGGCGTGGGCCAAGCTTTCGAACGCCGGTCAAATCTGCGTCGCTCCCGATTATGTTTTGGTGCCGGCCAGCCGCGAGGCGGACTTTGTCGCTGCCGTCAAAGAGGCCATGGTGGAGATGTACCCGGGCGAAGCTTCGGCCAACAAGGATTACCAGCGCATCGTAGCACCTCACCACGCGGAGCGCATTTCGAAGTTGGTCGATGATGCCATCGCTCGAGGCGCCTCTCGAGTGCTGGGCGGTGAGGCCGATTCTGCCAGTTGTTATGTGCCCCCGACCGTGCTGACAGGCATTGAACCGAGTGCGGAGATTTTGGAGGAAGAAATTTTCGGTCCCGTGCTGCCCATCATTCCGTACAACTCCTTAGATGAAGCGGTCCGGTTCGTCAACGACCGCCCAACGCCACTTGCGTTGTACGTGTTCAGCAAGCGCAAGCGGTTCGTTGAATCGGTCCTGTCCCAAATCCAATCCGGTGGGGCCTCCATCAACAACTGCGTCATCCACGTTTCGAGCAACCACCTCCCGTTTGGTGGGTTGGGCAACAGCGGCATCGGCTCCGGCCATGGCGAGTACGGATTCACTGAGTTTACCCACCTCCGTGGCGTGTACGAACAGCGTTTTGACGGCGCCGGAGCTCTGCTCATGCCGCCTTACACCCCGTGGAAAACCAAACTGGTCGATCGGCTCTTGCGCTGGTTGTAATTGCGAATTCCGCTTTTTCTTTGCGGGCATGCTGAAACGCTTGCACCACCTTATTGCGCTCTCGTTGCTCACTGTAACTGCACCGCTTCACCTCGCTGCTCAATCCTTCATTGAACACTTGGATCCGCCTTTCTGGTGGGTGGACATGCCGGTGGACACGGTGCAGATCATGGTGCACGGTGACCGCGTGGCGCAGTTGGCGCCGGTGGTGGATTACCCCGGGGTGAACATCGCCCGCGTGGTGCACGGCGACGGCCCCAATTACGCGTTTATCTATTTGCACATTGGTCCAAATGCCCAGCCCGGGACCCTCGCTATCCAATGGCGGGATGCCACTAACCGCAAAGGGAAAACGGTGGGTCGAACGGCGTTTGAATTGAAGCCACGCGAAGAACGCCCCATCCAAGGCTACACGGCCGCGGACGCCATTTACCTCATCACACCGGACCGTTTCGCCAATGGCAACCCGGCGAATGATGAGGTCGCGGGTATGAAGGAGGGGCTCAACCGCGCCGACGACCACGGCCGCCACGGAGGCGACATAGCCGGCATCCGGCAGCACCTGGACTACCTCCAAAACATGGGCTTCACAGCCATTTGGCTGAACCCGATTTTGGAAAACGATCAGCCCCAATGGTCGTACCACGGCTACGCCACCACGGATTATTACCAGGTTGACCGCCGGTTTGGGAGCAATGAAGAATACAAAGCGCTCGTGGACGCAGCACGCGCGAAAGGCATGAAGGTCATCATGGACATGATCATGAACCACTGCGGGTCGGAGCATTGGTGGATGGAGGAGTTGCCCACTGCGGATTGGATCAACAACGGCGGTGTGTACACGCAGACGACCCACCGCCGTACGACGCTGCGCGATCCGTATGCCGCGGAATCAGATGTCGTTGGATTTTCCGACGGATGGTTTGTTGAGGCCATGCCCGATTTGAACCAACGGCAGCCGCTGCTCGCTGATTACCTCATTCAGAACACGTTGTGGTGGATTGAATACCTGGGTCTGAGCGGCATTCGGATGGATACTTACCCGTATTCGGACGCGGCGTTCATGAGCGATTGGAGCTGCGCGGTCATGAATGCGTATTCGGATTTCAATATCTGTGGAGAGGAGTGGAGTTTGAACCCAGCGGTACTGGCGTATTGGCAACGCGACAAGGTGAATCCGGACGGTTACGCATCCTGCCTGCCCGGCTTATTGGATTTTCCGCTGCACCATGCCTTCATGCAATGCTTGAGGGAAGAGGAATCGTGGCACTCCAACTGGGTCAGGCTGTACGAAATGCTCGGCAACGACTTCCTGTATGCGCATCCGGCGGACCACGTCATCTTCCCCGACAACCACGACATGAGCCGGGTGCACACCCAGTTGGGGGACGATGTGCGCAAGACCAGGTTGGCCGCCTATTTCTTCGCGACCATGCGTGGCATCCCGCAGTTTTACTACGGCACCGAAATCCTCATGTCCAACACCGGCGATGACAGCCACGGCAATATCCGCAGCGACTTTCCAGGCGGTTGGGCCGAGGACGGTGATGACGTCAATGGGTTTGCGGCCATCGGCCTCACCGAGGAAGCGCGGGCCTTTCAGACCGAGCTTCAGACACTCCTGAATTGGCGGCGCACCGCAAATGCGGTGCACGAAGGTTCGCTCAAGCACTATGTGCCGATTGCTGGCAGCTACGTGTATTTCCGAGAGTCTGCGGATCAAACCATTATGGTCATTCTCAACCAAGGGGATGCCTCGGAATCACTGGAGTTGGCGCGGTTTGATGAGGTATTGCGCGGGCGCCGCGGACTGGTGGATGCGCTTTACGGTGAGGCACTGAATTCCGGTGAAACGCTCGACGTGCCTGGTTGGAAGGCGTGGGTGCTGGAGGTGGAGGATTGATTCATTGACAGGGTGCTGGGCTGCCAACGGCTGGTTGTGGATTTCTAAATCAATCCACACAGCATCAAGCGTTTGCGTCGGTTAGATTCGCTCAAACGCATACCTGTTAAGATGAAATACTTTTTGAACTCGATGTTTTTGACAGTTGCTCTCGGGGCAGCGTCCATGGTCGTTGCCCAAGCGGAATCAAGCGCAACGTGGCAACCGGATTTCAACGATGACCGCTTGCTTTCGATGCCTGATTTGTTGCCTTTGTTGGGCCACTTTGGCTCACAATGGGGAAGCACGGGGGAAGGCAGCGAGGCGCCGAAACCCAACGTGGTGGAGCTCAATTGGAGTGGTCAGGAATCTGAAGCGTTGAAACTTCCGTTCGACGCCGATATGGTCATTCTCACCCCGGGGGTCAACGACTTGTCGGATCCCGATCAACGCTCCGTGTCGATTCGGCACATCCTGGTGGAAAGCTACGTGATCAATGAAGGGGTTACGGCGAGCACAACGCAAGTGCACGCTTCCATGCCCATGAAGCAACAAGTTTTGTTTCTGAACCAAGGCACGGACCTCCATGGCGTTCCCATGCCGCATGGGACCCGTTACATCTTGCACATGCCGGATGGGAGCAAAGGCGAAGTCTCGACCAACAGCATGGGCTCTGTGAGCGTTTCAGGAAACCCCCTGCGCACGATGGCCTCGCTTGTTCACGCCGGAGGCCAAGTGTATTTCGCTCAGTGATCCAATGCCCTGGGCTTACTTGCGGCC
>CALKYI010000365.1 GCA_938003665.1 uncultured Flavobacteriales bacterium | reverse complement strand
CCGTTGCGCGCTGGCGATTTCGACGGCGCTCAGCAAGTTTTCCCGACCGTCCGTGCGTGGCAGGCCGATGGGCAACTGACTGCCCGTGAGGATAACGGGTTTGTGCAATCCCTCCAGCATGAAGCTCAGCGCCGACGCGGTGTAGGCGAGCGTATCCGTTCCGTGCAGGATGACGAAGCCATCGAATTCATCGTACCTCGAGTGGATCATGCGCGCCAATTCCACCCAGTGCGCCACGCCTATGTTGGAGGAGTCGATCGGAGGTTCGAACGAGACCGCCTCAATGGTCAGGTGGTCTTGGACCAATTCAGGCACGTGCCGGTGGATTTCAGAAAAATCCAAAGGTGCCAATCCGCCGGCCGGCGTTTGCACGCTGCCGATGGTGCCGCCCGTGTAGATGATGAGAATGGTCCGGTCCATGGGCTGAAATTACAACGCAAACAGCCGCTTGGCGTTCGCCGTAGTGGCGTTCGCCACATCCGCGACCGGACATTCCCATAAATCCGCCACGCGCTGGGCCACCACTGCCGTGTAGGCCGACTCGTTGCGCTTGCCGCGGTAAGGCACAGGCGCGAGGTAGGGACTGTCGGTTTCGAGGATCACCCGGTTGCTGTCGACATGCGGGAGGACCGCGTCGAGGCCGCCGTTTTTGTAAGTGGCGACGCCACCAATGCCGAGGTAGAAATCACCGTATGCCAGCACACGCTCAGCCTGCTCCAAATTCCCGGTGAAACAATGCACCACTCCGCTCAACGTGTCATCGTTCAACCGGTCCATCGCCTCAAAAAGCGCATCAAAGGCCTCGCGCACGTGGATGACGATGGGCAAGCCGAGTTCTTTGGCCCACGCCACCTGCCGTTCAAAGGCCTCGTGCTGGATGGCGAGAGTTGTTTTGTCCCAGTACAGGTCGAATCCGATTTCGCCTACGGCCACATAGCGGCGGCCGGAGTTGCGCAACGCACCTTCAATGGTGCTTAATTCCTGTTCCATCGAGTCCGCCTTGACGTGGCAGGGGTGGAGTCCCATCATGCCCAAGCACCGGTCCGGCCACTGGTCCATCATGGCATGAACACGGGGAATCGAGGCGCAGTCGATGTTGGGCAGCAGCAGGGTGTTCACGCCAGCCTCCGCGCACCGCGCCATGGCTTCTTCTCGGTCGCCGTCAAACGCGGGTTGGTAGAGGTGGGTGTGGGTGTCGATGAAAGCCATGGTGCAAAGCTACAGCGAGCGATGCCAGATGCTGTTCATTCGGTGTTCATTTCGATTTCAACTTCATTCCTTGCACCTTGCAAGGCAACGAATTACATTTGCACCCCTACTTGGCCAAAAGTGTGTCTGGTAGGCATCAAATCACGACATTAAACACCAACCTGATTTACATGAAGAAGTTGTTTACCCTCCTTGCTCTGGCAGGGTTGATGATGGCTCAAGCGCCGGAAGCGGTTTTCGCCCAGGACGCTGAGATGGAAGTGGTCGCAGATTCTGCAGCCACAGATTCTACCCTCTTGGCCGTTGCAGATTCAACTGCAGCTGACTCGGCCGCTGTTGATTCAGCCGCTGTGGCTCCCGCCGTCGCCACAGAAGAAGCCGTTGAAGAGACCCGCGAGGTTTTGAGCTTCCACCAAACCGTGAAGAAGTACTTCATCGAGGGCGGTGCAACGTTCATGGCGTTTGTATTGATTTGCTTGATCCTCGGCTTGGCCTTGGCCATCGAGCGCATCATCTACTTGAACATGGCGACCACCAACTCCGCGAAGTTGGTTGAAGGCATCGAAGAGGCGTTGGGCAAGGGCGGCGAAGAGGCTGCCAAAGAAGTTTGCCGCAACACCCGTGGCCCAGTGGCGACCATCTTCTACCAAGGCTTGGACCGCTCAGCGGGCAGCTACGAGGAAGTGGCGAAGGCCATTGAGGACTACGGCAGCGTGGAAATGTCCAAGTTGGAGCGTGGCTTGAGCTGGATCAGCTTGTTCATCGCCTTGGCTCCCATGTTGGGTTTCATGGGTACGGTAATCGGTATGATCTCAGCCTTCGATAAGATCGCGGAAGCCAACACGATCAACGCATCCATCGTTGCAGGCGGCATTAAGGTCGCTTTGATTACAACCGTATCCGGTTTGATCGTGGCGATTATCCTCCAAATTTTCTACAACTACATCTTGTCCAAGATTGACAGCATCGTTTTGGACATGGAAGAAGCATCCATGGACCTTGTTGACTTGTTGTACAAGCGCAAGTTGCAAGGCAAGTAATCCTCAAACTCAGTAGAATCATGGGTGATAAAGGATTACGCTTAGGATTGTCGGTGCTGCGCATCGGGGTCATTGTAGCCGGCGTGTTGCTGAGCTACATGATCACGTCACGCAGCGGTGCCGATGAGACCTTTGTCGAAGGACAAGAGCGCTACGGCGCCCTCCTCGACGGATTGTTTTACATCATTTACTTCGTGGGCATCGCGTGTGCTGCTGCAGCCGTTTTGTTCGGCTTGGGCTTCTTGGCCCTGAAGTTGGCCAACGACCCCAAAAGCGTGACGGGAACCCTCGTCGGTTTTGCGGGCTTCGTGGTCATCGGATTGCTGAGCTTCTACGTGTTCGCTGACGATACCGTGTTGCGTGCTTACGAAGCGAGTGGTATCAAAGTTTCGACCGGTGAAAGCTTGTTTGCTGGTGGTGGCTTGTATTTCGTTTACCTACTCGGTGGCTTGTCCATTTTAACCATTGTCGTTGCTGAAATCCGCAGCGCACTGAAGTAAGAGCATGGCACGCCGAGAATTACAGGAAATCAATGCGGGCTCAATGGCGGACATCGCCTTCCTCCTCCTGATCTTTTGGTTGGTTACAACCACCATTGATTCGGACGAAGGCATCAAGCGCCAGTTGCCACCTCCGGTTCCGCCGGACATTGATGTTCCTCAAGCAAAAGAGCAGAACGTATTCAACGTGAAGGTCAACTTCTTGGATGCGTTGCTGGTCGAAGGCGAACCGGCCGACATTTTGGACCTCAAGGACAAAGCGAAGAACTTCTTGATTGCGACGGGCGACGGCATCATGTCCCACCCGGTAGGCCGTGAGACGGTTGGCAAGAACCGGGAGGTCGAAATGATCACTGGCGCGAATGGTAAAACCAACGCCGCCTTCCCGGAGCGATTGTGGGTTCGAAAGGCCGATGTCAAGCAACGCATCGCGGAATACGAAGCGTTTGTGGCTGCAGCGGAAGACGAAAACCGCAAGAAGAACTACACCAAGGTCCTCGATAATTGGAAGGAGAAGCTGACTACCATCGAGTTGTTGGGCGGTGACTATAAGGAACTCCCACCGTCGGCGTTGATTTCCATGCAGAACGACAACGCCACCACTTACGATACCTACCTACAGGTGCAGAACGAATTGCAGTCGGCGGTAAATGAGTTGCGCGACGAGTTGGCCATTGCCAAGTTTGGACGCACCTACAAAGAGTTAGAGGACTTGTACGATCGCAATTCTGAGGACAAGTCGTTGTTAGACAAAATCATTGCCGTTCGTTCGGTGTACCCTCAGCGTATTTCTGAGGCCGAGCCACGCGAAGGATCAACCTACTACTGATATGGGAAAGTTCAAGAAAGGCAATAAGCGCGGCATGGCGGCCATCTCCACGGCCTCCCTCCCCGACATCGTATTCATGCTGTTGTTCTTCTTCATGGTAGCAACGGTTTTGCGTACGGAAGAAGAGAAGGTGCGGTTGATCCGCCCAGAAGCTTCGGAATTGTACAAGATTGAGAAGAAGCACTTGATTCGCTACGTCAACATCGGTGTGCCTACAGACCGCCGGTACGGTACGGAGCCTGTGATGCAGTTGAACGATGCGTTTTCGTCTCCGACCTGATTCAGGACTGGGTCAGCACAGAGCGTCGCACCTTGGCCGAAGCGGAGCAAAGCAAGATGTGGGTGAGCTTGAAAGTCGACAAAGACACCAAGATGGGCATCGTGACCGATGTGAAGCAGGAGCTTCGAAAGGCCTCGGCCCTCAAGGTGCTTTACTCGGCGTCGAGCCGGGAGCGCACGAACTCAGAATACTGAGTGCGACCTATCCAATGAAATTAGAAATCCCCGGCCTCTGCTGGGGATTTTTTTTTTTTTTTTTTTTTTTTTTATTTTTGGTAAACGGTATTTTGATTGTTTTTTTAAGATCTGAATTATTGAGATATCAATTTTTCTT
>CALKYI010000364.1 GCA_938003665.1 uncultured Flavobacteriales bacterium | reverse complement strand
GCCGAGGGAGCAGGGGAGATGTTCCAGGTGACCACACTGGACTTGAACAATGTGCCTAAGGCGGATGACGGCAGCGTTGATTTCGCGGAAGACTTCTTCGGAAAGACCGCAAACTTGACCGTGAGCGGCCAGTTGGAAGCGGAGTTGGGCGCCATGGCGTTGGGGCAAGTTTACACCTTCGGTCCTACGTTCCGCGCGGAGAATTCGAACACGTCCCGCCACTTGGCGGAGTTTTGGATGATCGAACCGGAGGTAGCCTTCGCCGACCTTGCGAGCAACATGAAACTGGCCGAGGATTGCCTCAAAGCCATCCTCCGAGATGTCTTGACCAGCTGCGACGAAGACCTCGAATTTCTGGAGAATCGAGAGCTGCAAGCCGAGAAACAGCTACCGCAGGACCAGCGCCACGATGCGCCGCTGCGCGCTCGGCTGCAAGCCGTAGTGGATACGCCATTCCAGCACGTCACTTACACCGAAGCCATCGAGTTGTTGCAGCGGTCCAAGCCCTACAAAAAGAAGAAGTTCAAGTACCCGGTGGAATGGGGGGTGGACCTCCAAAGCGAGCACGAGCGTTGGTTGGTGGAAAAGCACTTCAACGGTCCGGTCATCATCACTGATTACCCCGCTTCCATCAAGGCCTTCTACATGCGCCAGAACGACGACGGCAAGACAGTGGCTGCCATGGATGTCCTGGTTCCGGGAATCGGCGAAATCATCGGCGGTAGCCAGCGGGAAGAGCGACTGGACCGCTTGCAGGCCAAGTGCGCCGAATTCAACATTCCGGAGGATCATGTATGGTGGTACCTCGATACCCGCCGTTTCGGTTCGGCCGTGCACAGCGGTTTTGGCATGGGTTTTGAAAGGTTGGTGATGTACGTGACGGGAATGACCAACATTCGCGATGTGATTCCTTTCCCGCGCACCCCTCAGAACGCAGAATTTTAAACCCGCTCTTCATGCTCAAGCAAAGCCTTCAACAGAAACTGCTCCAAAAGCTATCGCCGCAGCAGATTCAGTTGATGAAGCTGTTGCAGCTGCCCACGACTGAATTGGAAGTGCGCATCAAGGAGGAGTTGGAGGCGAATCCGGCGTTGGAAGAAGGAGCGGAAAACGACTGGGACGAGGATGAGTTGGCGCCGGCAGAGGAGCAGAGCGAAGCCCTCGATGACTTCGATTTCGACGATTACCTCGATGACGAAACGCCGGACTACCGGCTGAGTGCCCGCAACCAAGGGGCCGATGTCGAGGACAAGACCATTCCGTTTTCCGGAGGGACGACTTTTTTTGAGCGGCTGCATGCGCAACTGGGGTTGTTGGATGGCCCGGAGGCGGCGAGGGAATTGGCTGATCACGTCATTGGCAATTTGGACGAAGCGGGGTACTTGCGCCGCGACCTCGAGAGCATTGTGAACGATTTGGCCTTCACGGAAGGGAAAGTGGTTGAGCGAGCGGCGCTTGAAGAAGCCTTGGCCTTGGTGCAAACCTTGGATCCAGCGGGTGTTGGTGCACGGGATTTGAAAGAATGCCTGCAGCTGCAGTTGCAGCGCAAATTCGATTCCGAGGACCGGTCGACTGCCAAATTGTCCCGGCGCATTTCGCAGCGCATCGCCCTTGAAATCCTCGAGTTTCACTTCGAGTCATTCTCTAAAAAGCACTTCGAGCGCATCCAGAAAAAACTCGACATCGATGAGGAGGCCTTGAAAGATGCGCTTGCCGAGATCACGCAGCTGAACCCCAAACCCGGCAACTCTGGTGCCGAGTCTTCTCGGGGCACGGCCATTCAGGTGGTCCCCGACTTTCTGTTGTCCGTCGAAGACAATGAATTGCGCTTGCAGTTGAACCAGCGCAATGCTCCGGAGTTGCGGATCAGTCCGATGTACAAGGAGATGATGGAAACGTATGCGAGCGGTGCCAAAACCAACAGCCAGCAGAAGGATGCCCTCACGTTTGTGAAGCAGAAAATCGATTCGGCCAAGTGGTTCGTGGATGCCATCCGGCAGCGTCAGTTGACGCTGACCCTAACGATGCAGGCCATCGTGGACCACCAGCACGACTACTTCCTTTCTGGTGACGAAACGGATTTGCGCCCCATGATCCTCAAGGACATCGCGGACGTCGTTCAAATGGACATCAGCACGGTTTCCCGTGTGGCCAATAGCAAGTACGTGCA
>CALKYI010000363.1 GCA_938003665.1 uncultured Flavobacteriales bacterium | reverse complement strand
GGAAACTACCGAGATCCAATCGCGGAACGTAAAGCGAAAGAGGAAGCCGAACCGGTAGCGTAGGAATCAACAGAAACTGACGGTGAAAGCACCGCTGATGACATCAGCTTTGACGACCTCTAGCACGATCATAAGGAGCGCCTAATCGCCCCTACATACTGCACAAAAGCGCGCGAAACGGTGAATAACTTTTCGCGCGCTTCTCTTTTCAACCATCTACCTTTGGATAGGGTCGAAATGGGGCTGATTTCACACGAATTCGCGTGTATTTCGCGTTCCATTGAGGAATTGGAACGGTCCTTGCGAGCCCAAAGCATAAACTGAACGTCATGGGAAAAGTCATAGCAGTAGCAAATCAAAAAGGCGGTGTAGGCAAAACCACCACAGCAATCAACTTGGGTGCTTGCTTCGGCGTTTTGGAATACAAGACCCTTTTGATTGACGCAGACCCCCAAGCCAACGCGACATCTGGTCTGGGCATTGATTTGCCTACTGTAAACAAGGGCACATACGAGGCCCTGCTTGGAGATACCAACCTCGCTGATTCCATTGTTTCCACTTCAAGTCCCAACCTCGACTTGCTGCCGGCGCGCATCGACCTCGTCGGTGCTGAGATCGAATTGATTTCAAAAGCAGAACGCGAACACCAATTGCGAAAGGCATTGGATACGGTGCGCAACGATTACGATTTCATCATCATCGATTGTTCGCCAAGCCTTGGTTTGATCACGATCAATTCACTCGTCGCAGCGGATGCGGTTCTCATACCGGTGCAATGCGAGTATTTCGCACTCGAGGGATTGGGCAAGTTGCTCAACACCATCAAGATTGTACAGAACGGGCTGAACGATGCACTCGAAGTGGAAGGCATCTTGCTGACCATGTACGACACGCGCCTCCGATTGGCCAATCAAGTTGTTGATGAGGTCCGAACACACTTCCAAGACTTGGTCATGAAGACGATCATTCACCGCAACACACGTCTGGGCGAAGCCCCAAGTTTCGGTGAATCCATCATCATGCACGATGCGTCTTCCAAAGGTTCCATCAATTACTTGAACCTCGCCCGCGAGATCCTCCAGCGCAATCAGATGACCCAGATGACAGACGAGGAAAAGATCATTCCCGTTTCGAACTGATTGAACCGCACGGCATGTCGAAGAAACAAGCACTCGGAAGAGGACTTGGCGCCTTGCTACCAGGCGCGCCCACCCCGACAGCGGGTGATGCACAACCCAAAGACGCGCCCCCCGTCATTGGCTCCATGGCCGGCAACATTTGCTCGCTGACCATTTCACAGATTGACAACAACCCCGAGCAGCCACGACGGGAGTTTGACCCCAACCTCCTGGAGGAGCTCGCCCAAAGCATTCGCGAACTAGGCATCATTCAGCCCATCACGGTGCACAAGGTGCGTGCCGATAAATACCAAATCATCTCCGGCGAGCGCCGATTCCGCGCCGCTCAGTTGGCGGGCCTAGAGGAAGTACCTGCCTACATCCGAGAAGTCAATGACCAGACCCTCCTCGAAATGGCCTTGGTAGAGAACATTCAGCGTGAAGACTTGCACGCCATCGAGATCGCCATCTCATTCAAGCGGCTGATTGATGAATGTGAGCTCACCCACGAAAGCTTGGGCGAGCGGTTGGGCAAAAACCGTTCGACCATCACCAATTACGTCCGCTTGTTGCAGCTACCGGCGGAAATGCAGCTGGCGGTTCGGCACAAGACCATCAGCATGGGCCACGCGCGTGCCCTCATCGCCATCGATGACCCCGTATGGCAAAAGACCGTCTTCGACCGCATCGTGGCAGAACAACTTTCCGTCCGTGCCGTGGAGGAATTGGCCCGCGTACGCAAAAGCAAAGCCAACTCCCGTTCGACCTCCAAGCCCGTACTCACCTTCGATGAGCAACAGGTTCAAGCCGACCTGCGATTGAAGTACGGTCAACGTTCTCGTCTTCGAAAGGACAAAGAAGGTGGCGGTAAGATCGAATTGAACTTCAAGGATGCGACGGAGCTGGACAACCTTCTTACCCTGCTCGGTATCTAATGCAAATCTTTAGGATTGCCGTTTGGACGTGCGCCTTTAGTTTGTTTTCATCCACGGCTTGGCTTTGGGGGCAATCTGACGCTGTTCCCCAAGATTCCCTTGAAGACCTGCGCATCACACGCATCACGCGCATGGCCGCATTGATTCCCGGCGCTGGTCAAATCGCCAACCGCAAGTATTGGAAAGCTCCTGTGGTTTGGGGGGGCATCTACTGGTGCATCAGCTCCATCGACTTCAATCGCACCGAGCTTTCTTCCGCTCGGACCCGTCTGATTGAATTGGAAGAAGCCGATCCAGCAACGATCCCGAATTACGCCACCGAGCTCCAGTCGGCACGCAACGAAGAAGCCTTTTACCGGCGCAACCGCGACCTGAGTTGGTTTGCCCTCGTTGGCGTTCATGCTCTGAGTGTTTTGGACGCGCACGTTGACGCCAACCTGCTTTCCTTTGACGTCAGTGAAAACTTAGCGCTGCAGCTCCGGCCTGTTCCTATGCCCCACGCATCCCAGCTGCTCGCACCCGGACTTGTGATACGTTGGCACCGCACAGGGCATAAATTCACGAACTTCGGGCCATCCAACCGAGCCTCTCGAGCCGTTAAAAGAATTGAGAAATGGAATTGATCCCCTGGATTTTACTTGGCATTCTGCTTCTAGAGCACATCGTTTTTTTGCCCGCTTTGTTCGAACGAGCCGGGCTGAATAAGACCCACGGATTCATTCCAGGATTGAACTATTGGACGTGGTTGAAAGCCATTGGGCGTCCGTGGTATTGGCTCATCCTATTGGTGATCCCCGGGGTCAACCTCATCATGTTGGTCATCATGCACGTCGAATTGGGCATTGCCTTTGGCGAGCGATCGACCGTTGACCAATGGAAACAAGGAGCCCTTCCCTGGGTGTTCCTGCCCGTCCTGAGCCGGTCCGGCTTTAAGTACGTCGGCAAGCGGGACTGGACCAACATCAAAAAATCAACTGGTCGCGAATGGGGCGAGAGCATTTTGTGGGCGCTGGTGGTGGCCACCGTGGTTCGAACCTTTCTGTTTGAGGCTTTTATGATTCCAACCGGCTCCATGGAAGGCAGCATGCTCGTAGGTGATTACCTCTACGTAAGCAAAACCAGTTACGGTCCGAAAGTGCCCCAAACGCCTGTCTCCGTGCCGCTCATTCACAATGCGTTGCCAGGTTCCATGACCCCGAGTTACACAGAGTGGTTTGCCTTGCCGTACAAGCGACTTCCCGGCATTCGCGAGGTCGAGCGCTACGACGCGGTAGTGTTCAACTTCCCCCACGGCGATACCATTGTGGTCGATCCGCAATGGGCCGGACACGATTACTACGCCATCCTGCGCATGGAAGCCATCAAGCGCGCTGGTGGCGATGTAGAAGCCTACGTCAACGACCCGACTCCGTACGAAGCGCAAGCCCGAGCCGCCTTAGAAAAGCGTTTTGGTATCCGAGCGCGCCCCCTAGACAAAACAGAGAACTACGTAAAGCGATGTGTCGCTCTGCCGGGGGAGACGATTTCTGCAGAAGCTGGTCAACTATTCATCAACGGAGAAGCCTTGCAGCCGCCCGCCGGTGTTCAATACGAATACACCATCACCTTTCCCTCGCCCATGGAAAAGCGACGAGCCCACAAAGGATTGGGCTTGACCAACATCGACGGCTCCATGGAGAACCGCGCCCTCGAGGCTGTTTGGGCCTTGACAGAGGAGGAAAAGACCCAGTTGGAGAACAGCGGAATGGCAACGAGCATCGAGCGTGTTGACCTGAGTTACCGCCGTGGACGCTTGGAAATGTTTCCTAATGCGTACCTCCCTGAATTCAATGCGTGGGATCCGGATAATTTCGGCCCCATCACCTTGCCCGCCCGGGGCATGACCATCGAACTCACGCCCCGCAACATCGCGCTGTACCGCCGTGCCATTTCGACCTACGAGGGACATGACGTCGAAGTCGTGGGTGACGATATCCGCATCGATGGGCAATCCGTTTCAACGTACACGTTTGCGCTGAACTACTATTGGATGATGGGCGACAACCGGCACCGTTCTGCTGACTCGCGCATGTGGGGCTTTGTTCCGGAGACCCACATCGTTGGGCGCGCCTCTTTCGTTTGGTTCTCCAAACAAAATGCAGCCCAGCATGGCGAGAGCAAAATCCGCTGGGACCGTATGTTTAAGAGCGTCAAGTGATTGGCGTCCTTCCCCTCTGCCCGTTTCCACCTTTGCATTGGTGGGTGCTGGCGCGGCAAGGGGCACCCATCGATGCCGGTGCGACCTTTCAGAAGCAATCCCTCCAGAACCGGATGGTCATTGCTGGACCACAGGGCGCTCAACGGATTACGTTTCCCTTGCAGCACGGGGATGCAGATTCCGAACTGTTTCTCTCTGATCACCAAACCCCTGTGCAGTCCTGGCGTTCACTGAAAACCGCTTACGGAGGAAGTCCGTTCTTCGAATTTTTCGAAGACGAATTGCACGCACTATGGATGGAGCATTTGCCCAAACCAGGTGAGCACACGAAATCACTGCAAGCGTGGTGCGATGCGAGCATTCAATGGGTCTGCGCTACGTGTGGATGGACCGATCCACCCCCCGCTGATTCGGTACCTGCGATGGGGGCGGTTGCTCACGACCTCCGGTACAAAAAGGCGCTTCGAGGCGATGGTTGGTCATTCGAACGCTACCCACAGGTCTTCGAGCAGCAACATGGTTTCATCTCCGGATGCACTGTGCTCGATGCCTTGTTTGTGCTCGGGCCGCAAGAATTATCCCATCGACTGGATAGCTTGGCCTTACCTCCCGGAACTTGATGTAATTTCGCGGCCTCATGGAGCAATCATCTACCCCACTGACACCGACCGCCTTGCATCAGGAGCACCAAGCAGCTGGAGCCAAAATGGTTCCGTACGCTGGATTCGAAATGCCCGTTTCCTATGCCGGCCTCGTCATTGAACACAACGCGGTGAGGCAGGCCTGCGGAATGTTCGACGTTTCGCACATGGGCGAGTTTCGCGTCAAAGGTGCGCAGGCGCTGGACCTGATTCAACACGTCACCAGCAATGACGCCAGTAAACTCACCCCGGGAAAGGTCCAATACAGCTGCATGCCCAATGGCCAAGGGGGCATCGTGGATGACCTGTTGGTTTATTGCATCGCGGAAGACGAGTTCATACTGGTGGTGAATGCTTCCAACCGCCTGAAAGACTACCAGTGGATTCACGACCACAATTCCTTTGACGCCGTGGTGACGGATGAATCCGATGCGTGGTCTTTGATTGCCCTGCAAGGGCCCGATGCAGCCGCAGTACTCGCGCCAATGAGCTCTGGACCCGACGTTGCCGCCATGGGGTACTACACCTTTGATTTCGGCACCGTTTGTGGTCGACCATGCCTCATCAGCGCCACGGGATACACCGGGGCAGGAGGCTTCGAACTGTACCTCAAAAACGATGACGCTCGACCGGTGTTGCAAGCAGTGATAGAGGCCAACGTGCAGCCTTGCGGTTTGGGGGCTCGGGATACCCTTCGGTTGGAAGCTGGGTTCTGTCTTTACGGCAATGACATCGATGAGACCACCTCGCCCATTGCAGCCGGACTGGGGTGGATCACGAAATTCACAAAACCGTTCATCGACAGCGAACGGCTCCAAGCGGAGAAGGAATCCGGGTCGCCGGAAGTGCTTCGCGGATTGGTCATCACCGAGCGCGGCATCCCCCGTACAGGCTATACCATCGAAAACGCCGTCGGCGACACCATTGGCCGGGTGACTTCCGGGACGAGTTCCCCCACACTGGGACACAGCATCGCAATGGGGTACATTCAAAGAACGGAGGCACAACTGGGCAACACCGTGTATGTGCGCATCCGCAAAAATGCCATTCCAGCGGAAGTGGTGCGCCCGGGATTCCTCAAGAAATAGGCGTTCCGTCGAAATTCGTATCTTACGTTTTCACTCACCTGAACCAAGGCTTTTGAATTACGTTGAAGTTTGTTTTTCCCCTGCGGATTATCCGCTGTACCGCGAAAATTTTGAATTGGTGGTTGTCATCGACGTGCTGCGCGCTACATCGGCCATCTGCACGGCCTTGGAGAACGGCGTTGAACGCATCAAGCCCGTTGCATCCGTAACCGCAGCTGAAGAATGGAAGGCGAAAGGCCACATTGGAGCCGCAGAGCGCAACGGTGAAATTGTACCTGGATTTGACTTGGGAAACAGTCCCATCGCCTACATCGAGCGGAAGGAAGAGCTCGCGGGAAAATCCGTTGTACTGACCACCACCAACGGAACGAAGGCCATTGACATCGCCAGCGAAAAAGACACCGTTGTCATTGGTGCCCTCAATAACCTCAATGCGCTTTGTGATTGGTTGCTAGAACAGAATCAAAATGTGTTGGTTCTCGCTTCAGGCTGGAAAGACAAGTTCAACCTCGAAGACACCATTTGTGCGGGCGCTATCGCCGACCAACTCATCGAGAGCGGTCGATTCAAAGCCGATGAAGACAGCACCATTGCGGCAAAATTCATCTACCGATCGGCCCGGGATAACATGTTCGCGTTTTTGCGCGCTTCCTCGCACCGAAGACGATTGCGCAGACTCAACCTGAACGAGGACGTGAAGTATTGCTTGACACCCAACAACTTATCGACCATTCCGATTTTGCGCGATGGATATTTGGTTCGTTTGGACGAAACTGATGGAGCTACGACCGCACAAGAATCGACAGCTGCAGCTCGCGCTGAGTAAAGCCCTTCGTTTCTTGTGGCTCTGCACGGGCATGTTCTCGGCAACGTCCGGATCTGCATGGGGATTTGCCGCGCACCGCAAGATTGTCGACGCCGCCATTCACCACCTGCCCCCGCCTCTTCACAGCTTTTTCAAAACCCATGGCCAGTGGTTGCACGATCACGTAAACGACGCGGACCTTCGCAAACACACCGTGGTCGACGAAGGAATTCGGCACTACATCGATCTCGATCGGTACAGTCCATCGTCGGACACCCTTGACGCATGGTTTCCCATGCCCTATAGCGATGCCGCCAGCAAATGGTCAGAGAATAGCCTACTCACGCATGGAATTGGACCTTGGCATGCAGTGAAGACCTACCGAAGGTTAATCATTGCCTTTGACCAGAAGGACGACGATGCCATCCTACGTCATGCCGTGGATTTGGCTCATTACATCAGTGACCTTCACGTGCCCTTGCACACGTCCGCGAACTACGATGGCAAGCAAACGGACCAAACCGGCATCCATGCCCTGTGGGAAACCCAGTTGCCAGAGGCCTTCATGGATGGATACGACCTGTTCCCGACAGGCTCAACCGTTCAGTGGGTTGAAGAGCCCGACGCCATCATCTGGCAATCGGTCTTGGAGAGTCACGCCTGCTTAGACTCGGTATTTTCATTCGAACTGGCCACGCGTGCATCCTTTAATGGTGAGCGCATTGATGCCTACGTGGAACGCGGCAGAACCCGCCAGTTGATGCGAAGCCCCGCATTTGCTGAGGCCTACCACGATGCGCTCGATGGCCAAGTCGAGCGGCGAATGGTGGCAGCATGCTCACGGGTGAGCGCCCTGTGGTACAGCGCCTGGGTCGAAGCCGGCTCGCCCGTCCTTACGACAGAAGCCCCAGCTTCGAGCACCGGATGGAAAAAGGTGCTAGATTGGTTGTTCAAATGAACGTGCTCCTTCTAGATCCCTACCATGCCGGATCCCACGCACATTGGGCGAAGGGCATGCAGCACCACCTCTCCCTCATCCATGGAGTCGCTGTTGAGTTGTGGACCATGCCAGGCCGGCATTGGAAATGGCGGATGCACGGAGCGGGTGGCGAATTTGCGCACCGAGCTGCAACGGTCGATTCCCGACCCGATCTCATTTTGACAACCGACATGTTGGATGTAGCGAGCTTAAAAGGCCTGCTGCCTGTTGATTGGAAGCGCATCCCTGTCGTGCAGTATTTCCATGAAAACCAATTGACCTTTCCGTGGAGCGATCGAGATGCCGAAAAAGCGCGAGGCATCAATCACACCTATGAGTTTATGAACATCCAATCCGCCACCGCCGCCGATTGGGTTTGGTTCAACTCAGATTATCACCGGGACGTGTTCATTGAGGCTGCCGACCGCTTCACGAAACGCATGCCAGATCTAAGGGATGGGTATTCAATGAATTCACTGACCGAAAAATCAAGCGTCTTGCCCGTGGGAATTGAAGCGCCGATCGCCATTGACCTTGGGCGACCTATTGGCGAGCCTCCAACCATTTTGTGGAACCACCGCTGGGAATATGACAAAGGCCCCGACCACTTTTTGAATCACCTCAACGCCTTGGAAAGTGCCGGACATGATTTCAGGCTCATCCTATGCGGACAACAATACAAAGAGGCACCGCCTGTGCTTCAGTCGATTCGGCAACAACACCAACACCGCATCGTCCACGATGGCTATGCGTCAACTAAGGAAGCGTACCATGCACTCCTTGAATCCAGTGACTTCATACTACACCAGCCGGTGCAAGAGTATTTTGGTGTGAGCGTAGCTGAAGCCATGTCCTTCGGAGTCATACCCATTTTGAAGGCTGATCAAGCCTACCTCAGTTGGGTGCCGGAGGAATTTTTATTTCTGGATCCTCACGATATGATGGCCAAATGGGAGCATTGGCTGCAGCACTTCGATGGCGGAAGAACGCTGGCCAAAGCCACGGCAACTCAATTCCACTGGCCGCGCGTTGCCCAAAAGGCATATGACGAGTTGCAACGGTGTTTCCAATTAAACTGAGGCCTCTTCAAGGGCACGCAACAATGGCTCAGGCATCCTGCGTGGCCGATGTCCATTTGCATCAATGGAAGCCAACTCAACCTCAGCGGTTGCAATCAATCGATCTTCAACTTGGACCGCACTATGAAACACCAAGCGAATTTCACTGAGCACTTCGACACGGGTTTCAAATGAAAGCACTTCATCGTAGCGAGCGCCTTGCTTGTACTTTACTTGCAACTTACTGACCGGCAGTAAGTAACCTGATTTCTCCAACGCATCATATGAAAACCCCATAGATCTGAGGCACTCGATTCGCACCACTTCGAGGTACTCAACATACGCTGCGTGATGCAGTCGTTGCATTTGGTCGGTGTCGGAATACCGGACACGTAATTCGTACTTATGAACCATATTTCTTGGATAAACCCGGAAGGATACCGAGCGAACGAAAATACCACTTTAACGGGACTTCACAAATATCAATCCATACCTAAAGCACTCATTGAGCGTGTTTTACGTGATATATATTTTACTAAACCGATATTATCATCGACTAATTTGACACAAGTTTTAGATAGCGGCAGTCAACGAACGAAAAAACCGAAAAGTCAACCCCAAATGAATTTTTTTTTCCGAGAGTTTATCAGAATCTTGCATGCGGATTGAGGCACCGGTTATTTTCACCAAAGTCAACCATCCACTCACTTTTTTTGCAACCTGACCAACTAGCCCATTTCACCATGAGCCAAGACCACTTGTCCATTTGGAACAACTGCCTCGAAGTAATCAAAGACAACATCAGCAGCCAAGCGTACAAAACGTGGTTTGCCCCCATCAAAGCACTCAAACTGGAGAACAAGGTATTGACGATTCAGGTGCCCTCACAGTTCTTTTATGAGTGGTTAGAGGAGCATTACATCCAGCTCTTGAGCAAGACCATTCACAAAGAACTCGGTCCGGACGCGCGTCTTGAATACAGCATCATCATGGAGAATGCGGGAGCAACAGGCAACAGCCAAGCGAGCCCGTATGCGGTGAAGATGCCCATGGCCAATCGGCAAGCGACACAAAACCCTGCTGTCCCACTGTCTGCAGGCATCCACGATACACCGATCAAGAACCCTTTTGTCATTCCGGGTCTGCGCAAATTGAACATCGACTCCAACCTGAATCCCAACTACAATTTCGGTCATTTCATCGAAGGGGAATGCAATCGACTTGCACGATCTGCAGGCTTCGCGGTAGCCAACAAGCCAGGAGGCACGTCTTTCAACCCTTTGCTGATTTACGGATCCACGGGATTGGGTAAAACGCACCTTGCGCACGCCATCGGGTTGGAAATCAAAGAACGCAACCCCGAATTGACGGTATTGTATGTGAGCTCCGAAAAGTTCACCCATCAATTCATTGACGCTGTCCGCAACAATTCAGTCAATGACTTCAGCCACTTCTACCAAATGGTGGACGTGCTGCTTATAGATGACGTTCAATTCTTTAGCGGAAAAGAGAAGACTCAAGACGTCTTCTTCCACATCTTCAACCACCTGCACCAAACGGGCAAGCAAATCGTTTTGACAAGCGATAAACCACCGGTTGAGATGCAAGGCATGGAACAGCGCCTCCTTTCCCGCTTCAAGTGGGGATTGAGCGCCGATCTGCAGGTTCCTTCGTTGGAGACCCGCATGGCCATCTTGGAGAAAATGATGTACGCCGACGGCATTGAACTGCCACGTGAGGTGGTTGAGTACTTGGCCTACAGCATCACTTCAAACGTACGCGAACTGGAAGGAGCACTGATCTCCCTAATTGCGCAGAGCAGCCTCAACAAGAAGGCCATTACGTTGGATCTCGCTAAGCAAATGATCGACAAGTTCGTCAAGAACACCGCACGTGAGGTCAGCATCGACTACATCCAAAAAGTGGTTTGTGATTACTTCGACCTGCCCCTCGAACTGCTCAAGAGTAAAACGCGCAAGCGCGAGATTGTGCAGGCGCGTCAAATCGCCATGTACTTCTCAAAGAAGATGACGAAGAGCTCGTTGGCGAACATTGGACTGCACTGCGGCGGCAAGGACCACGCTACCGTACTCCACGCATGCCGCACAGTGAACAACTTGCAGGAAACCGATAAGCATTTCCGCAAGTACCTCGAGGACCTCGAGAAGAAGCTGGCCATCCACTAAGCACACGCTGCTCAGCGTCCATGAAGCGCGTCCTCGTCGTTTGCCTTGGCAACATCTGCCGTTCACCCATAGGTGAAGGCCTGCTGAAACACCACGCCCATCTGCTCGGTTTGGAGCTCTACGTGGACTCCGCTGGAACTTCTGGCTGGCACCAAGGCGAACATGCAGATGTACGCAGCATCGACGTCATGCGTTCACACGGACACGACATCACAGACCAACGTTCCCGCGCACTCGTCACTGAAGATCTCTTCATGTTCGACCACATCCTGGTCATGGACTCACAAAATTTGAACGATGTCAACCGCTTGGGAACAGGAACGGCAAGCGTCAAACGATTCGTTTCTGGTCACGATGTCCCTGACCCATATTATGGTGGTGACCGTGGCTTTGAGCAGGTCTATGCCATGATCGATGAAGCGGCTGAACAGTGGGTCCAAGAGTGGTCCCAAGCATAGATACACATGCCAACGCTCCACCTCATACCCAACACCCTGGGTTCGCGAAGCCCGCTCGAACACCTGCCTGCAAGTGCCTTACATGCCTTGCGATCGTGCGGCCGCATGATTGTCGAAAGCGACCGATTCGCACGTCGGCTGCTCAAAGACGCGTTTCCCGACGAAAACCCCCAGCGGAAATTGAGCTTTCCGTTGAATGAGCACTCGACGCCCGAGGATCTCGTCGACTTGTTGCAGTGGTTCAAAAGCGATGAAGACATCGCGTTGATTTCCGACGCTGGTGCACCGGCCGTTGCCGATCCTGGCGCAGCCGCGGTGCGCATGGCCCACAACGCTGGATGGCGCGTGCAACCGCACATCGGCCCCAGCAGCATTTTGCTTGCCCTTATGGCATCGGGCATGAACGGCCAACAGTTTGCGTTCAAAGGCTACCTGCCTCGCGACCAACAACGGCGAGAACGCATTTGGAAGGAAATGAAAGAAGGGCTGTCGCGCAGAAAAGAAACACAGGTCTTTATGGAACCACCGTACCGCAACGACCAAGCCTTCAAGGAGTGCCTGAAAAACCTGCCTGGAGATCAGCAGCTTTGTGTAGCGGTCGATATTACGCTCGAAACCGAATGGATTGGTTCATTCGCTATATCTGACTGGAAACACCGCAAGGCACCGGAACTGGACAAGCGCCCGTGCCTCTTCCTTATTGGACACTGAGCGGGACCTCCACTGCCTGGAATTCCCATTGAAAACCCAATACATCGGATTTTGTAACACCGAGGGCGCGCATGCCTGGCTCGTCCATTACAACGTCCGCAGGGCACCAGCACGCCCATTTGCGCTTCAACGGATACAGCCGCTGTAAGTCCGCCAGTACGGGAAGCAATTGGCCGCCATCCGAAGGGTCAAAATCCCAAGACGAAGCACCCAAATTCTCAGGCACATCCGTGGTGATGGTCAAGCGAAACGTACGCATTTCCACGCTGACATGCTTGGCAGGTTCATCAAATTCAAAACCGTCGTCTGTTTCGTACCAGGCCATGCACGGTGAAGCGGCCAATCCCGGTGACTGAATCCAATCCGCATCACCTGGCCAGACCCCTTCTTCCATGCCATCCAAAAGGGCATTCCACACGTGGCGATAGGTATAACAGACCTCCAATCCATCTTGACCTGAGCCTGGCCTTTGTTGCCGAATGTTCAGCAAGAGCACCGCTTCCTGAGGAACCAGCGGCGGATATCCGGTCAGACCCCAAGCCATATGAGACGGAACCAGGCACGCAGCGCGCTGACCATCTGCCAACAAGGCGGCCAGTTCGTGAAAACCAGCTGGCCAGTCGCTCCGGTTCCAAAGAAAGCGCAACGGTTCTTCCTCCGTCCATGTGGACAAGACCGTGGAATCCGTCAACATCAACTCCCCTATCCACTGAACGGTATCGCCGAGGACGAGTGGTGCTCCAAGTTGTTCGAGCCGGTCAGAAGACCAAACTCGCAAACCCGTGGCCGTCTCCACATAATGCGGCATAGCAGCACTGTGCATGGAAGCCACAAGGGAATCAATGAACATCCGCTCTTGTTCGGCTTTTTCTTGGTTGAAGGCCAACAAGTCTTCGCGCGTGACCATATTCCGCTCGGAACTGACCGGCGGCTCCGTGCCGCAGCGAGTGAGAACGAACAAAGCAGCCCACCAGAATAACAAAAGACGCAACTTTCTCATCATCGGCCTGCGTCAAACCAATCCGACAGCCGATCGCTCACGAACGCAAGGAATTCATCAACCGTCTTGCCCTTAACAATGCCGCCGGCTGCATTCTTGTGTCCACCCCCGTCAAATTCAGCCGCTGCAAGGTCCCGGACACTGAAGTCACCCACAGAGCGCAGGCTCAATTTGATCAACCCAGGCTCTGCTTCTCGCGCCATGATTGCCACGCGCACACCGGCCAGACCAAGCACCTTATTTACCAGTCCCTCGGTATCCCCCGACTCGTAGTGAAACCGGTCCAAATCTCCGCGTTCGATGGCAACCACCGCGAGGCCATATTCGCTGAACACATGCAGCCGCTCACTCATAGCGAATCCCTGCAATTGAACCCGATTCAACGATTGCTCGTCAAACGTGCTTTGATGAATGGCCGCATGGTCCAAGCCACGGGACAGGAAATGAGCCAGGACCGCGTGCGTATGAGCTGTAACCGATGGAAAACGGAACGATCCGGTGTCGGTCATGATGCCCACGTACAAACACGTCATGGCCTCTTGTGTCAAGTTGTTCGTTTGACCCCAGCCCGCAATCAAATCCACCAGCAACTCACACGTCGATCCACACGAGGGGTCCGAAAGCAGGCGATCCGCAAAATCATCGGGCAACTGATGGTGATCTACGACCCATTTTAGCCCCGGGGCATTGCGCAGAGCCTCTTCCATATTGCCCACACGGTCAAGCCCGTTGAAATCCAAGCACCAAATGATATCCGCCCCTTTCAGCAATGCAGCCGCGGCGTCCGTATTCTCATCGTAGAAGCAAATGCCTTCCGTCCCGGGCATCCAATCCAGAAAAGCCGGAAAGCGATCCGGGAGCACCACGGAAGAATCAACCCCTGCAGCTTTGAGGTGATGGTGCAACCCCAACGCCGCACCCACGGCATCACCATCCGGTGAACGGTGTGCTGTGATGACGACGGACTGACCAGGTTTCATATCATCCCAGCACATCCGTGCCGTATCGGAGACCATGACCGGCGAAGCGGATTCCAACAAGTTTATGCCTTCCCTCATGCATCGCAATTTACCACGTCCTAATTTTGTTCCATGCAAGGAAGAGCATGGATTGTGGGATTTCTATTGGCAGCTGGACTGCATACAAGCGTTTCGATCGCTGCAGACGTGCATGATTTTCACTACAGCCGATTTGGACTCCAATGGAATGCGGAAACCTCCACCTGGCAAGGCATTTTGCGTGTCTTCACCGATGATCTCGAAGCGGCACTGAATTACGACACGCCAGAAGCTGTCGCATGGAGACTGGGAGATGAAAAAGAGCATCCGCAAGCCGATGCAGCCATCGAAGCGTACACCACCTCGAACTGGTTGCTCACTGATTCGACGGGACACCCTCTCAATTGGACATTCATCGGAAAGGAAGTCGATTATGACATCACCTTCATTTACCTGGAATCTGCTTTGTCGACGGCTGATGAAGCGCGCTTTGCAAGCAGCACCGGGTTCTTTGAGCTGTTCGGCGATCAAGTCAATGAATACACGCTAACCACCGACGGCACCTCCCTCCGCTTGTGGTTGACCTCCGAAGATCCGACCAAACCCATCCGTTCTCAGCGCCATGAATAAAGCCGAGAAAGTTGCGTACATCATGGACGAGCTCCAGCGTTTGTACCCCAATCCTCCTGTACCTCTGGACCATACGGATCCATACACCCTGCTCATTGCCGTTTTGCTGTCGGCCCAGTGCACCGATGAACGGGTCAATCAAGTAACCCCAGCGCTGTTCGAACTCGCCAACACGCCGCAGCAGATGGTCCGAATCAGCGTGGACGAGATCAAAGCCATCATCCGGCCCTGCGGACTTTCACCGGCCAAATCGAAGAACATCCACCGCTTGAGTGAGCTGTTGCTCGAAACCCATGCCGGCGAGGTACCCGCTGATTTTGAAGCCCTTGAAGCCCTTCCTGGCGTCGGTCACAAAACGGCCTCCGTGGTGATGTCCCAGGCTTTTGGTGTTCCATCCTTCCCCGTAGACACCCACATTCACCGCTTGATGTACCGATGGGGGTTGTCCAACGGAAAAAACGTCGAGCAAACCGAGCGCGACGCCAAGCGGTTGTTTCCACGTGAGCGCTGGAACGACTTGCACCTTCAAATCATCTTTTATGCGCGGGAATACAGCCCGGCACGCGGTTTGAAATGGGAACGTGATTTTCTGCTTCAGCAATGTGGCCGTGCCACCGAAATCAAAAAGTGGAAACCCAACCCTGCTAACTGAGCCATGTGGGCACACTACCCCTCATCCCTGCCCTTTCTGGAACGAACGTGGAAGCAATGCCGACACGGTTGGTGGTGGCTCACGCAGTGGATTCGACAAGGCCAGCGCCCTCCCGTCGTGTTCGTTTGGCCTGACATGCCTTCGCGACGCACTGCACTGCACAAAATCACCCGTGAACTCGGTTGGGAACTCACCAATAAAACACGGCCAGACGCCCTCTTTGGGATCAAATTTGAAGACGCCACACGCAAGCATTCCGGCGCCGTTCCCGTCTCAATGAGCGACGTTACAGCGTTTTGGAATGCTTCATGCCATGACATCAGTAAAAGCCATTTGGAAAGTCAACACCAGGCGGCCTTTGGGTACGGCATGCGCATCGACCCCACCACACACCATGGGCCATTGGTGGTCAAGAGCGAAGAAAACGCCAAACACGATGGAGCATTGGTGCAAGGACCCATTGCATCGGACCAGGTGCAACAAGGAGTCGTGTACCAGCGCGAGATTGACAACCGGGACAAAGGCGGGCATCATTTTGATTACCGCGTAGTCTACATCCGCGAAGCCATCCCCGTCGTCTACAAGAAATACAAGGATCCAGTGGCGCGCTTCACGAATGAAACAAGCCGCGTAGAACTGCTCGAGGTGTCCCCGTTCACAGCGGATGAAGAAGCGAGTATGCGGCGACTGGCCCGTGGCATGCAGGTCGACTATGCCGAATTTGACGCCTTGCGAGACCGCGGTTCAGGTCAACTGTATGTCGTGGATGTCAACCCCACGCCGTGGGGGCCACCGGCTCAGCTTCATCCTGAAGACCAAGAGGTGGCCATCGGCAGAATGGCCCAAAGCCTGCGCACCAGCCTTTAAGCCTGGAGCAGATACGAACGGAAAGCTCGGTACTCTGGCGGCAGCACAGTGCTCTCTTTGGCCTTATCCAAGGACCCTAGCAGCGTGTCCGGCACTTCAGTAGCACACCACAATGCGCTGGGTGCCGCGACGTGCAACCAGCACATCACGTACGCGCTGCATAGCCTCTGCCGATACCAGCGATGACCCGCCAAACTTTAGTACTTCCATTCCGTTCTTCATCTGCAGCCTGCCCCCCCGGAAATTGTCGGGTGGCGGCCACGCATGTTCCTACGCGGATGGGAGCCTTCAGGTTACACTAAACCTCAATAAATTCAGGCGTCTGGCCCAAATTTTCCTATGACTTCTTGGCTGACTCCGGTGTTGGAGAATCCGCCGTCATGGAAGAGGTTTTGCATGGTCACAAAACGTGTGAGGTCGCTGAAGAGTGAAATGCAGTAATCCGCGCAGGCTTCACCGTCCGCATTGCCCAGTGGACTCATGGACTCGCTATACGCGATGAACTCGTCAAATCCTTTTACGCCGCTGCCAGCTGTTGTGACGGTTGGGCTCTGGCTGACTGTGTTGATTCGCACCTTCTTCTCAACCCCGTAGTGGTAACCGAAACTGCGCGTGATGCTTTCCAACAGACTCTTGGCATCCGCCATGTCCCCGTAATCCGGGAAGATTCGCTGCGCCGCGATGTAGGTCAACGCAACAACGCTGCCCCACTCACTGATGGCATCGAGCTTCTTAGCAACCGCCAAGGTTTTATGCAAACTGATCGCGGAGACATCGAGGGTCGTTTGAAGCCAATTGTAATTGATGTCGGTGTAGTGCTTGCCTTTGCGCACATTCGGGCTCATACCGATCGAGTGCAAAACGAAGTCCACTTGACCTCCAAAGTGCTCCATGGCCTGTTCAAACAGGTTGGTCAAGTCTTCCACACTGGTCGCATCGGCTGGCACCACTGGAGCTCCGCCAACTTGCTTTGCGAGTTCATGGATTTCTCCCATGCGCATGGCAACCGGTGCGTTGGTCAACACCAACTCTGCACCTTGAGCGTGCGCTTGAACCGCCGTTTTCCATGCGATTGACTGGTCGTTCAATGCACCGAAAATGATGCCCTTTTTGCCTTTCAATAAATTCTCTGCCATGATCGTCGTGAATTGTGCCGCAAACGTACTTCAGATTTTTGAGACCTCCACCGGCCAGATCTTACCGGGATTCAACAATCCTTTGGGGTCAAATTGGTCTTTGATGGCCTGTTGCAATCGCAATTCGGTGGGACCGACAGCGAGATCCATGAAGGGTCGCTGGACCCAGCCGATACCGTGCTCGCCGCTGATGGTGCCCCCTAAGGCCACTACTTTTTCAAAAATTGACCGGATGGCGATGGGCAGATCTTCGTCCCAAACCTTGTCTGAAACGCCGCGCTTCAGGATGTTGACATGAAGATTCCCATCCCCTGCATGTCCGTAACAGACGCTTTCAAATCCGTGCTTCGCCCCTACCGTCTTGACGGCATCGAGCAACTCCGGCAGTGTTCCCCTCGGCACCACTGTGTCTTCTTCTTTGTACACACTGGCCGCTTTGACAGCTTCTCCTACGACACGCCGGAGCCTCCACAGTTGGCTTTTGGCAGCTTCGTCCTCGGCCAACAACGGTTCCCCCGCTCCACACGCATTGACCGCTGGATAAATCCGTTCAAGTTGGGGCATCAGTGCAGCGGGCTCAAACCCATCCACCTCAATCAACAGGTGGGCTTGGGTTGTAGCATCCGTGGCAGGTGGATCGATGCCGGCGAATTCCGCGGCCAACTCAATGGCCGAACGCTCCATGAATTCCAGTGCAGAGGGCTGGTTGCCTTGCTGAAAAATCTCGGCAACCGCCTGGCACGCCGAATGGGCATCAGCGAATGGCACCAGCATCAAAGCCGTGTGCCGAGGCCACGGCAACAATTTGAGCGTGGCCTGCGTGATCACCCCCAACGTTCCTTCACTGCCCACCATGAGGGCCGTCAAATTGTAGCCCGTACTGTTCTTCAGGGTGTTGGCCCCAGTTTCGATGACGGAGCCATCCATCAGGACTACCTCCAAATTGAGGACCCAATCTTTGGTCACGCCATATTTGACTGCACGAGGGCCTCCACTGTTTTCTGCAAGGTTCCCGCCGATGGTGCAACTCCCGCGCGACGCTGGATCCACCGCATAAAACAACCCGCGCTCCTGCACGGCTTCCTGCATTTCTTGAACGATTACACCTGGCTCGACAACAACCTGGTGGTTGCGCTCATCGATGTGCACAATGCGATTTAACAAGCGAGTGGACAAGGATATGCCCCCCTCCACGGGGAGCGCACCGCCACTGAGACCTGTCATGGCGCCTGCAGGTGTGACCGGTACGTCATGCGCGTGCGCCCACTTCATGACTTCCTGGACTTCTGGCGTGTTGGCGGGTTCTACAACCAGTCCCGGCATGAACACCAAATCCTCGGTGTGGTCAGAAGCGAGTCGTCGACGCAAGGCTTCCGAATCCGAGAAACGCAGTCTCCCTTCAAATTCCTCTTGGAAGGATTTTTTCCACAAATCTGGCATGCCACCAAACATAACTCTGTGGGGGGAATAATCCTGCGGCGGGAAGGACTTCTTATCTTGCTCAACGCAAAAAGAAACCACCAAAACGAATGAATCACATTTTTCACCGCACGTGGGCATTGGGATGTTACCTCATCCTCTTTGCAGCGGCGCCATTGAGTGCACAAGACTTTCCTTTTGAACTACTGAGCAACGAGCTCATCTGGTACAGCGGAGAGTTCCGCGAGGAGCGGGTCGGCGGCATTCGATCCATGAACGACGGCAAGCACTACACCAGCTTGGAGCGAACCAATGACGGCAGCGCCATCGTGAAGTACGCCTACAAAACGGGTGAAGCCGTGGATACCCTCGCAACAAGTGTCCGAGCGTTCGGAAGCGCCGACCAAGGGTTCAGTGGGTATTCGTTTTCAGCAGACGAGCGGCACATCCTCCTGACCACGGACGTGCAGCCCATCTACCGGCACTCCTTCTCGGCCAATTTCTACGTGTACGAAACGGAGTCCCGCACGTGCAAACCACTGACGGATTTTGATTTGGGGGGACAGCGCCTTGCCGCTTTCTCACCCAAAGCCGAACACGTGGCATTCATGCGGGACAACAACGTCTTTATTGTCGAGCTGGCGACCATGGAAGAAACCCAGGTGACCGATGACGGGGAGGTAAACGCCATCATCAATGGGGCCACGGACTGGGTGTACGAGGAAGAATTTGGTGATGACAATGGGATGTTCTGGTCGCCGGACGGCCGCTACCTCGCGTTCATGCGCTTCGACGAGCGCAACGTTCGCGAGTTTGGCATGCCCATGTACGGGGAATTGTACCCGGACCCCTATGAATTCAAGTATCCCAAAGCTGGGGAGGAAAACGCAAGCGTCGAGGTCAAAGTCTTCGATTTAGAACGCAACAAAACGGGGACGGTGATGCACCCCAAGACGGAGTACATCCCTCGGGTGAAGTGGGGCGTATCGAGCGAGCAATTGTTGGTGTTCACCATGAACCGCCACCAGAGCATCCTCAACATTCAAATGGGAGATTGCGCGCGAGGGGTTGAGCAGTTGATCACCCGAAAAATCTGGTCTGAGCAGGCCAATACCTACATCGACATCACCGATGACATTACGTTTTTGCCCGACGGCAAGTCGTTCATCATGACAAGCAAAAGGGACGAATACAACCACCTCTACCAATTCTTCTTGAATCGCGACCTCGAGCCGGTGCAATTGACTTCAGGCGATTGGGATGTGCTCTCCGTTCAAGGCTACGATGCCAAGCGCAAGCAAGTGTATTTCACATGCTCCCAAAAAGGCGCCACGCAAACCCACCTCGCTCGGGTTGGGTTGAAAGGCA